>JBGCFE010000184.1:0-14444 GCA_045106775.1 Halioglobus sp. | reverse complement strand
TCATATATGATATCTATAGATTACTAAAAAACTATCTTTTATGATATTATTATGGCCATAACCCCCTAAAAATATCATATGTGATTGTATGAAGATTGATCTGCAGACCCCTATAGAGACATCCCTGGTCGAACTAGGCAGGCGCCTTAGCGTAGTCCGAAAGCAGCAGGGCTTGAATCAAGACGAGCTGGCCAGCATTGCCGGCCTGGGCGTGGCCACTGTTAGGCGCATTGAAGATGGCCGTGATGCGCAGTTGGGTTCCTGGCTCAAACTGCTGCGTGCTTTGAACCTGTCACACAGCGTTGATGCGTTGCTGCCAGAATCGCTCAACTCTCCCATGGCTGAAGTTAAGGCTTCCGGTAAAAAAATTGCTAACCGCCCCACCGGTAAAGCTGTGTGGGGGGATGAGTTGTAATGCCCACCGCTACGGTGAAATTGTGGGGCACTGTTGTTGGCTATGTGTCTATGGAGCCCCAGGAGCTTTACGCTCGCTTTGAATACGACCCTGATTTCGTCCGCATGGGCATTGAGGTAGCGCCGCTACAAATGCCTGCAGTGGCGGGGCGTGTGTATGTGTTTTCTGAGTTACAACGTCGCGCCTTTCACGGCTTGCCCGGCCTATTGGCCGACAGTCTTCCAGACAAGTATGGCAACAGCCTGATCAACGTATGGCTGGCACGTACCGGGCGCAAGGCGGAGCAATTTAACGCGGTAGATCGCCTGTGTTATGCCGGTACCCGTGGCATGGGTGCGCTTGAATTTGAACCTCAAACAGTGAATGAGGCATCTGCCGATAAGCAGCTAGAGGTGGCAGAGCTGGTAGAGCTGGCCTCTCTGGCTTTCGCGAACAAAGAATCGTTGGAAGCCCGCTTTGCTAACGAAGGTAAAGAGAATGACAGCAAAGATGGCCAGGCCATGTTGGATATTCTTAGCATAGGCACCAGTGCAGGTGGCGCCAGAGCCAAGGCCGTGATTGCATTCAACCCTAAAACCCGCGAAGTGCGTTCTGGCCAGATGGATTTACCGCCCGGCTTTGAGCACTGGCTGATTAAATTCGACGGCGTAGAGTTTAACGGTGATTGGGGCGTGGCCGACCCTGCCGGTTATGGCCTTTTGGAGTACAGCTATTACTTAATGGCCATTGAGTGCGGTATCAATATGGAAGAGTGTCGCCGGTTTGAAGAGGGCGGCCGCACGCACTTTATGACGCGGCGCTTTGACCGCGGAGAAAATGGTGAAAAGTATTTTGTGCAGTCGCTAGGTGCCATTGCACATTACGATTACTGGGAGAGCGGTTACCACTCTTACGAACAAGTGCTGATGACTATGCGCGAGCTAGGCATGGGGTTGGATATGATCGAGGAGATGGTGCGCCGGATTATTTTCAACATTGTTGGCTGCAATCAAGACGACCACGTGAAGAACATCAGTTTTATGATGGATAGAGAAGGGCAGTGGCGTTTGAGCCCAGCTTACGATCTGTGCCATGCGCAGGGTAGTGATTTTACGCGACACCACCAGCTCAGCCTCAACGGTAAAACCAATAGTTTCGATGAGCAAGATGTGAAACATCTGGGAAGTTACGCTGGGCTGCCGCGCGGACGGGAGAAGTTGATTTTAGAAAAAACAGTAAAGGCTTTTAGTGGGTGGCAGCAAATGGCCAATACGCTGGGCGTGCCTGAGTCTTTGCGTGAGCATGTACGCAGTACGATTAGGCTGAACTGGTGAACAAGGTTTAGCCATGTGTGCGCTCACCAAAAAAGCTAGCAAGCAACTTATTGTTTACTGCGAAGTTGGTCCGGGAAGCGGCTCCATCGGCAGGTGCAGCCAGCCCCGCAAAATCGGGGTAGGTAGGCGCCGCCCTTTCTGCGGCACACAGCGAAAATCCTGCAGCAGTTGAACAACGCCCTCGAAGGCGATCTGTGCCTCCAACTTGGCTAAATGCGCGCCTAGGCAAAAATGTATGCCATGACCAAAGGCTAGATGGTTGGTCGCGTTGCGCGAGATGTCAAAATTGTCGGGCTGTGAAAACTGGTTTGGATCCCGATTTCCGGCTGCCCACAACAACCAAATTGCATCCCCTTTGCGGATGTGTTGACCACGAAACTCGATGTCGGCTGCGGCTTCTCGAAAGAGGCCATTGGCTGGGCCCTCGTAGCGTAACAGCTCCTCAACAAAGGCTGGAATTAAAGCAGAATTAGTTTGCAGCGTTGAGAGCAGTTGCGGTTCCGCTTGCAGTACTAGCGCGCCGTTGGTGATGAGGTTGGTGGTGGTTTCGTTACCCGCGATCCAGAGGAGTTTGCAGAACCCTAGTAGCTCACTGGGTCGCAGTCGATCGCCATCCTCATCAGCGATTTGTACCAGTGCAGAAATTAGGTCATCGCCTGGCGCTTCACGCCGCTCAGAGATAAGTTCTGCCAGAAGACGAGACATATCCTTGTTTGCGCCTAGTTTCTGTTGGTCAGAGAATCCATCGCCGCTGCCAACGCCCGTGGCCTGATTCCAGAAGCGCAGTTTGTCCCGTCGGTCAGCGGGAATGCCCAGTAGTTCGGCAATCACGGTAACGGGAAGAGGGCTCGCGAAGTGTTCGTAGAGATCCACGGCGTCGCCGGCCGAAGCGAGACGGTGTATCTCCTGTTGAAGTTGCTGCGCGGTGTTTCGAATCGCGGGTTCCAACGCCGCCATGCGGCTGGAAGTAAAGCTACGCTTAAGCAAGGCGCGCAAACGGGTATGCTCTGGCGGGTCGTGCTGAATCATCGGCAAAAAGCCGACGTTTTCAGCTGCGCCTTCATCCGCGTCCTGCCCAACCATTCCGCCGGCAGAGCCTATGCTCGAGGAAAATTCCAGCGGACGTTTGCTCATCTCAAGAATGTCAGCGTAGCGGGTGACCACCCAAAATCCGAACTCTTCGCTAAAGTAGACGGGATGCTGCTTTCGCAGGTTTGCCCAAAAAGGGAAAGGGTCTGCTGCGTATTCGGCACTTAGCATGGGAAAGATTTTGTTCATCGTGTATCACCATTATTAGTGACAGTGATAATGTGGGTGTCTTCAAACATACAGTATACAACTCTTGTTGGCTGAGTAATTGCCGTTTTATGAGTTCCTGAGGTAGCTATGAATGAAGAAGAGTGTGACTCCAGTTTACTAAAGCCGGTTGCTGGTAATGGGCTGTTACATCGGCGTGTGTTTCTTTCTGGGGCTGCTGCGTTACTGGGTGGCGCAGGTCTAAGCTTAGCCGATCAACGCGCTAATGCTGGTCTGCAAGTGGGTGACTGGTCGCGAGCCCCTGGCGCGCCGATGCGTGAATATGGCGAGCGTTCAGCGTACGAAGCCGACGTTTTACGAATGCCACGGTCACCTGGCAATGCGCCCGGGTCGGGTGCCTCTTTTTCACCGCTGGAGCGCTTACGCGGTTCGATTACACCCAGTAGTTTGCATTTCGAGCGTCATCATAACGGTGTCCCACAGATTGACCCGCAAGACCACCGCCTGGTGATCCACGGTTTAGTTGAGCGGCCGCTGGTGTTTGATTTGCAAACGCTGGATAGATACCCCCTGCAGTCGCATCTGTATTTCTTAGAGTGCTCTGGCAATAGTGCTGCCAATAATGCGCCCGAGGCGCTGGCGATGTCGGCTGGAGAGCTGCATGGGCTGGTTTCCGGGGCGGAGTGGACGGGGGTTCCTCTTCGCGTATTGATGGAGGAGGCCGGCGTGCAGCCGCAGGGGCGCTGGGTGGTGGCCGAGGGTGCTGACGCGGCAGCGATGCACCGCAGCATTCCTTTAACCAAAATTCTCGATGACGGCTTGCTGGCACTGTATCAGAACGGCGAGCGGTTGAGGCCTGAGAACGGTTATCCAATGCGTTTGTTCCTGCCCGGCTGGGAGGGCAATACCAGCGTTAAGTGGCTACGCCGTTTAGAAGTTACCGAGCAGCCGGTGATGGGCCGCGAAGAAACGGCAAAATACACTGACTTGATGCGCAATGGTGAGGCACGCATGTTCAGTTTCACTATGGATGTGAAATCAGTGATTACTGCGCCATCAGGCAAGATGAAACTTCCCGGCTCTGGTTACTACGAAGTGTCAGGCATTGCCTGGTCTGGCCGTGGGCAAATTGCGCGGGTTGAAGTGTCGGCAGATGGTGGGCAGAGTTGGGCTGACGCGGAGCTTTCAGGTGCGGCGTTGCCAAAAGCACTCACGCCATTTCGCATCCCCTGGCATTGGGATGGTAAGCCGGCCGTGCTGCAAAGCCGCGCGGTGGATGAGACAGGCGCCGTACAGCCTACTCGAGAAACGCTGATCGCGGAGCGTGGTCCACAATATCTGTATCACTATAATGCGATCCAAAGTTGGGCGGTA
The DNA here is from genome assembly GCA_045106775.1 of Halioglobus sp. Lineage (GTDB taxonomy): Bacteria > Pseudomonadota > Gammaproteobacteria > Pseudomonadales > Halieaceae > Marimicrobium. The sequence continues at coordinate 10,085 of JBGCFE010000184.1, read as the reverse complement.
AACACTGCGGGGGAGGTGAGCAATGTTTATGCGTAACCGTCGGCGCTTTGTTTTTCCCTTCGCGTTTCTATTGAGCACGCTTGCAGCTTCAGTTTGTGCCGGTCCACAGCTAGGTCAGCCCATTAAGCCCGAAGAGTGGGCCGCTTGGGATATTGACGTGTCCCCCGATGGAGCTGGGCTCCCCAGCGGCGCTGGTATTGCGGAGCAGGGTGCTGTGGTTTATCAGCGTGATTGTCAGGCTTGTCACGGGGATATGGCGAGTGGTGGTCTCAATGTTGCCTTGGCAGGGCGCGGCCCTGCGATTCGTAATCGCACTGTGGGTAATTACTGGCCGTTCGCGACAACGCTATTCGATTATATTCGTCGCGCGATGCCGTTGAATCAGCCTCAATCTTTGAGCTCTGATGACACCTACGCGGTAACCGCTTATTTGCTTTTTCTCAATAGTATTATTCCGGAGGATTTGGTGCTGGATGCTGCCTCGCTTCCGCAGATAGTGATGCCTAATCGCGAGAGTTTCGATTCATCTGTTTTTGATTCGGAGTAGCTCTAAGCAGCACGCCCTTAAAGTGTCACCGCTTTAAAACACCAAACTTTCTCGGCACGCTCAGATCGTTAGTTGCGGCACGCGGTGAAACCACGGTTGGGCTTCCTCCAGCTGCGCGGCTAACTGTAGTAGCAGGGCCTCGTCGCCAAAGCGGCCGGCAAACATAACGCCAACCGGTAGCTCATCAGCGCTCCAGTGTAGCGGTACTGAAATAGCAGGCTGTCCCGTCATGTTGTACAGCGATGTAAATGCCGAAGCACGGCCGGCTTCAAGCATGAAGGCTTCGGCGGGCTGATCAAGCGCGAGAACACCAAGGCGAGGTGGCACCAAGGCTAGTGTTGGGCTAAGAATTAAATCGTAGTTGACCATAAACGCATCTAATTGCCGGCTGGCTTTATGCAGTATGCCGCGCGCGCGACTGTGCGACACTGCGTCGATTTTTCGTCCGTCCGCTAGCGAGCGCAGATTGGCTGGCTCAATATCATTTTTGCCAGCACTGCGGCCCAGTTGCTGTTCGCGTGCCGCAATCTTGCCCGCCACTAGAACATTGCTCACTTGCCCGAGCGTTTGCCACAGTTCCATCGCATCCAGTGTAGGCTGGTCTTCAGAGACACGGTGCCCGAGTGATTCGCACAAGCGCGCCGCCGCATCTACTGCATCTCGGCACGCTGAATCAACGGGCAGTGGCAGAAGCGGCTCGCGCATCAGCGCAATACGCAGTTTGCCCGGCTTTGCCGACATCGCTTCGAGAAAAGGTCTGTGGCGAGCGGGCGCAGCGTAAGCATCGCCTGGCGCAGCTCCTTGGCTGATGTCGAGCAGGGCAGCACAATCCCTAACTGAACGGCTCACCACATGCATGGCGCTTAGCCCGTCTCGCGTTTCATAGTTAGCCGGCCCCATGGGCACACGCCCGCGCGTTGGCTTCAGCCCCAGCAGGCCGCAGGCGGAAGCCGGTATGCGGATAGAGCCGCCGCCATCACTGGCGTGCGCTGCGGGAATGATGCCAGCTGCAACGGCGGCCGCCGAACCGCCAGAGGAGCCACCGGCACTGTGTGCAAGGTTCCAAGGGTTGTGGGTTTTACCAAACAGTGCGCTTTCGCTGCTTGGAGCGCTGCCAAATTCTGGGCTGTGCGTTTTGCCAAAGATGGTCAACCCCGCACGTCGATAGCGTTCAACCAATGTGCTGTCGTAATCAAGACGCTGCTTGCTAAAGAATCGTGAGCCTTCGGTGGTCACCGTACCTTTAAGAGCAATCCCTAAATCTTTGAGCAGAAAGGGTACGCCTTGGAAGGGGCCAGCGGGCACTCCTTGTCGTACCTGTTCGCGGGCTAATTCATAATGCTTGATCACCACGGCATTGATTGCCGGGTTCACTGCTTCGGTGCGTGCAATGGCGAGGTCGAGGAGCTCCATTGGGCTTGCCTGGCCTGTGCTGACTAACTCCGTCAGGCCAAGCGCGTCATAGCTACGATACTCTTCGAAGTTTCGTGCGTTAGGTTTTGCCATAGCCGCTTGCGGGAGAAGGCCGCTAGCCACTACCAGAGAGCTCAGCTGTGTGAATCGACGTCGAGAGAGGGGCATGGTGTTTCTCCGTTATAAGCGCCGCTGCTGATGCCTGCTAGAGATACCTGTTGTAGGTAGTGCAGCAATTATAGGTAGTACAGCAACACGTAACCCGATAGCAGCCCGGCAATCCACAGCGCCGTTGTGCCTACCGGCCAAGACCGCGCGAATACGCCACGCTCTTCGCTGTCGGCGGTGTGGGGCTGGCCCAGATATTTTACGGCTATACGCTGCAAGAATGCCTGCGCCCGTTCGCGAGCGGCTGCCACTAGGTCGCCCAGCGATTGGAAAACACTTGCCGCAAATCGAAGTAGCGCCATGCCTGCACGGCGCCACAGCCAGTCAGTGTCGAGGCTGATCGTTTCAGTACGTTTCATTAACGGCAGCAACACAAAGAACGCCAAGCCTGAAAACAGCAGCAGCTGCAGATAGAACAGAACCTTGCCGGGCGAGTAGGGCACATACTCTACGGGGTAGGGTAGCAGCGGATACAACAGCTGCGGGAAAACGCCCAATAAAATGCACAAGCCGGCGAATATCACCATGGCGATACCCATGTTCCAGGGCGCATCTTTAGGCCTTAAGCCAGAGTCGCGCTGGAAAAATACGAACCACGGAAACTTAATGCCCGCATGCAAAAACACGCCGGCTGACGCTGCAGTTAGCAGCATATAAACCCATACCATGCTGCCGTCGACCGCTGCCTGAGAGATCATGCTTTTTGTGGTGAAGCCTGAAGTGAGCGGAAAGCTGGAAATGGCAAGCGCGCCAATAATGCCGCAGGCCGTGGTCAGGGGCATCGTGCGAAACAATCCGCCCAGCTCCATACATTTGTTTTTACCTGTGCGGTAGATAACCACACCCGCACTCATGAATAGCAGTGCTTTGTAGATGATGTGCGCAAAGGCGTGCGCCGCCGCGCCGTTTAGCGCCATCTCGGTACCGATGCCCACGGCGCAGACCATAAAGCCTACCTGGTTAACGATAGAGTAGGCCAGGATGCGCCGCACGTCGTTTTCCAGGAGTGCATAGACAATTCCATACATCACCATGAACAACCCAACGCCAATGAGTATGGGCTCGCCGGGGAACAGGAGTATGAGTGCAAGTACCGCTGTTTTGGTGGTGAAGGCCGATAAAAACACAGAGCCCGTGGGGCTGGATTCAGGGTAGGCGTCGGCTAGCCACGCCGATACGGGCGGAGCGGCAGCGTTAATCAAAATACCGATAAGTATCATCCAGGTACTGAAATCGGTGGCCAGCATGGGTTGAATCTGGATAGAGCCGGTGCCGATCACTACGCCTTCGATGCCAACTTTTAGAATGACACCACCGAGCAGGTGCATGATGGCATAGCGTATTCCAGCGGCGCGTGCGCCAGGCGTGCCGCCGCACCACACAACGATGGTAGAAAACAGGGCCATCAGTTCCCAATACAAAAACAGGGTGATTAGGTCACCTGCGAAACAGACACCGATTGCGCCAGCGGCGTAGGCATAGGCAGCGGCAAGTTCGTACCAGCGCGCGAGGCGGAAGGCGTATAGGCCGCCCACAAACACCATGATGGAAAACACCGTGGCGAAAAGGCGTCTAAGCGGGCTGCCTTCTACTGGCTCAATATTGTAAGAAAGAAATTTAACCGTGCCTTGCACACCGTCGGGGATCTGCCATATCGCCCATAGCGTCAGCAGCGGCGCTAATAACAGTACAACGGTTCGCGCGTGGCCTTTTACCAGCCCGATTAGAACTGCAGCGATCAGAAGTATTAGCGCGGGGGAGAACAGTTCAAACGTCATTGCTTGCCTCCCTCTTGTGCATCTTGATCTTGCTCTGGTGTGTCGTAGTAATCTTGCGGGCGCTTAAGGACTACGCCGAGTACTTTTGCCACCAGTACCATCAACAGGCAGCTGCCAAAACCGTACACCGCACCAAACCCAAACCAGGCGTCTACACCAAAATAGCCTTTGATGTAGATCACGAACTGCGCCAACACAGTTAGCGCGAGCACCACACTAAAGCCGATCCATAGTTTGCGTATGGTGGCCGGCCTTACCAGCCAGTGAATCTGTTCTTCGTCGCTCATGGCTAGTTCAGCCCCCGCACAACTTGGCTTTCTAGCTCAATGACTGGGCCATTAAAGAGGAAGAAAGCGAGGGTTAGCGCGGCAGTTATGCACAGCGCAAGCACTGCAGGAAACGGTGCTTCCCCATGCTCTGTCGCGCCTTCTTTTTCACGCTCAAACCACACCATGTACAAAATGGGTAGAAAATAGGCTGCGTTTAATACCGTGCTGGCAATGATCGTGAAAACGGCGACCAGGTTGTTGGCCTCAAACGCACCCGCCAGAATAAACCACTTGGAAACAAAACCCGCGGTTGGCGGCACGCCGATCATACTCAACGCGCCAATTGAGAATGCCGCCATTGTCCAGGGCATCCGCCTGCCAATGCCGCGCAGTTGATGCAACTCGGTCTTTTGCGAGGCGACATAGATGGCGCCTGCGGCAAAGAACAGTGTGATCTTGCCGAAGGCGTGCGCAACCATGTGAATAGCCGCGCCCACTTCCGCCAGCGGTTTCAGAATGGCTGCCGCCATCACCACGTAAGACAGTTGTGCAATAGTGGAGTAGGCCAGCAGCCGCTTTATATTGGTTTGTCGCAAAGCCACAAGGCTTGCCGCGATAATGGTGAAGGCTGCGAGATACAACAACCAGCCAGAGCTGGGTGATTCAAACAGAAAATCGATGCTGAACACGTACACGATAATTTTAGTGATCGCAAAAACGCCTGCCTTTACCACCGCAACGGCATGCAGCAGAGCGCTAACGGGCGTGGGCGCTACCATGGCTGCCGGCAGCCATCGATGCACTGGCATTACCGCCGCTTTGCCGATACCGAATACAAACAAGGCCAGCAATAGGCCCACTTCGGGGTCCATCAGCTTGCCTTCGAGAATTCCACCCGGCGTAAAGTCACCCGTTCCTGCTACGGAGTACGTCCAGATAATGGCGGGTAGAAACAGCCCGATAGAGGTGCTGAGCAACACGCCGAGGTAAACGCGCGCAGAACGTACCGTTGCCGCATCGCCTTTGTGCGAAACAAGCGGGTAGGTTGATAGTGTTAACAATTCGTAGAACAAAAACAGCGTCAGCAGGTTACCCGCAAAAGCAACGCCCATAGTGGCCGACAGCGCCAGTGCAAAGCAGGTGTAGAACCGGGTTTGGTTTTGTTCATTGTTGCCGCGCATGTAGCCAACGGAATAGAGAGAGTTGATCAGCCACAAACCGGAGGCGAGTGCCGCAAACAGCATCCCTAAAGGTTCTACTTTAAAGGCGATGGTGAGCCCGGGCATGATCTCGCTAACTTCTACAGCGGGCCGCCCACCGTCCATCAGCGTGGGTAGCATGCCCCACACAACCCAGATCAGTGATAATGCGGTAACCGCCGTTACCCCCTCCCGCAGGTTGGGGCTTATACGCCCCGCTAGGGCAATGCCAAGCGCGCCCACCAAGGGTAAAACGATGGCTACTAGAATCGCGGTTTCGGGGTTCATAGCGAGCCCTCCACCAGCAGTGCGGCGGCGTTACCCGCAAGCTCCAACGGGATCTCTGGGAACAGGCCGAAGTAGATGTTCGCGATTGCAACTGCCCAGGTAATCAATAACAACTGCAGCGGCGCCTCCGACATAGTTGAATCAGTGCTATCGCCCTCTACAGGCTCGCCAAAATACAGCGTTTCTACAATGCGCCAGACATACACCACGGCCATCAACGAGCTCAGCAGAATTACCGCGACTAATGTCCAGCCCCAGGGCCCGCTTTCGAGTGCGGCATTTATCAGCAGCCATTTGCTGATAAAGCCAGCGGTACCGGGAACGCCAATGAGGCTTAGGCCACAGACAACCATTGCCGCGCAGCTCAAAGGCATGCGTGCGGCTGCGCCACCCAATTGATCCAACCGTAAATCACGGTATTGGTACGCAAGGCAGGCTACGGCCAAAAATAGCCCGCCTTTGGCAAGTGCGTGGTTGAACATGTGCATCGTACTGGCGCTAAGCCCTACAACGGTCACAAAGCTGGCGCCCAGTAAGATGTAGCCAATTTGCGCTACCGACGATGTGGCCAAAAGCCTTTTCAGGTGGCCTTCAAACATCGCGACAGCGGATGCAATAAGAATCCCGAGAATCGCCAGCGGCATGGCGAATATCGCAAACTGCCCTTGGTGGCCCTCGAGGTTGGTCTGTAACACCATGTAGTCGAAGCGGATCAATACATAGAGGGCTACTTTGGTGGAGCAGGCCGCCATGAACACCGTCACCATATGGGGGGCGTGGGTGTAGGCGTTGGGCACCCAAACGTGTAGAGGAAAAACCGCAGCCTTCAATGCCAAACCGATGGTGATAAACCCTGCGGCCACTAATACCGGGCTCAGATCAACTACGTCGCCCAGCCGCGCTTCCATATCGGCCAGGTTAAGCGTGCCCGTCATCATGTAGAGAAGGCCAACGCCAATAAGGTAGAAGGTAGCGCCGATAGTACCCATTGTTAGATATTTGAAAACAGCGGGGAGCGCGCGACGATCAGGGCCGCCTGCTATTAAGATGTAGCTGGCCAGCGAAGAGACTTCCATAAACACGAAAATGTTGAAGGCATCTGCCGACACCACAATGCCCACAAGGCCTGTCAGCCCTAGCAGCCAAGCCGAGTAAAACATCGGTTGCCGCTCGTGCTCAATCTGCTGATCAATACTCGGCTTTGCTGCCAATAGCGCTGCCGCCGCCGCGCCGGTAATAATCAGAAGCACTATTGCGCTAAACGAGTCTACCGACAGCGCAATACCGTAAGGCGCAGGCCAGCCACCCATGGCGTACTCCTGGGCTTGCCCGCCTAAAACGGCGATGGCAAGTGCCACCGCTATGGCAAAGCTGACTAGCGCCGTCGCCATAGCGCCGGCCCACGCAAGGCCTCGCGGATGCAGCAGTACAACCAATGGCGCCGATAACATCGGCACCACTACCTGAAGAGCGGGAAGGTGCGCTGTAAGATCCATATTAGTCAGTCAGCATCCAGAATCTCTTTTTCTTCGATGGTGCCATAGGATTCGCTAATGCGAACCACAATGGCTAGACCTAGCGCGAGGGTCGACACACCCACCACAATGGCAGTGAGTATCAGCACCTGTGGCAAGGGGTTGGAGTACACTTGATCTTCCACACCTTTTTGTATGATTGGTGCAGTGCCGCCTTCCACTTTGTTCATTGTGATGTACATAAGGAAAACCGCAGACTGAAAAATGGATAGCCCGATCAGTTTCTTAATTAAATTGGTTTTGCGGATCACGGCGTAGAGCCCTGCCGACAGAATGATGGCAAACACCCAGTAATTAAAGTAACCCAATAGTTCCATCAGCTTCATGTGAGGCTACCCCTGGCAGCAAAGGCATGAAAGATAGATAGCAGCGCGCCGCATACCGCCATACCTACACCGGCCTCAATAATGATGATGCCCATTTGTTGGCCCCACACGGGGTCAGCTGCCAGCACTGAATAGTCAAGAAATGCACCGCCCATCAGCATGCAGGTAACGCCTACGCCGCCGAAGAGCAGAGCGCCGCCTACCACCAGGCCGAACAATACCTTGCGCGGTATGGCGCGCAACGCTTCTGCTTCGCCTTCCAATAAAGCGTAAAGAATTACGCCGGTGGCAATAATGGCGCCGGCCTGAAAACCTCCGCCGGGCCCATACTCACCGTGGAACTGCGTGTAGAGGCCAAATAGTACAATGAAAGGAATCAATAGGCGGCCAACCACCTGCGGTATGAGGTGATGTCGCAAGCCAGAGCTTTCGTCGTTTCGCTCTAGCGCTCGCCGGGGGGCGGGAACACCTAAGATGAATAAAACGCCGATACACGCGGTATATACGACAAAGACCTCACCCAGCGTGTCGTATCCGCGAAAGCTGCTCAACACTGCTGTGACGACATTGGGAAAATCCATGTACTCCGGCGTTTTTTCCAGATACCACGGCGCAACGTGTTGATGTACCGGTGCCTCCGGGTCGCCAAGTCTGGGTTGTTCAAATGTCGCGTAAATGATGAGCATTGCCAGCACACCCACCGTACCCAACGCGATGTTGCGGCTGCCCGGTCTTGGCTTTTCTCGATACCCGGTGAGGGCTAGAGCGCTCAAGAAAATAACGGTGGTTACGCCTGCGCCTACCGCTGCCTCGGTTAGCGCGACATCGGCTGCATCCAAAATGAAGAAATTGGCAGCCATGAGTAAGCTGAAAATAGAGGTCAGCATCACGGCCACAAACAAATCTTCGGTGCGAACCATTGCGATAGCGGTTATCACTAGCAGCGTTAGCAAAAACAGTGCAAAGACGAAGATCATTACCCGTCACTCTCCTTGGGTTTGTCTGCTAGGGTTCCGGCGCTTGGTTTGACGCCAGATAGTAATGCAGCGTTTGCCAGCGCATAAGTGGCTGTAGGCCCGGTAAGCAGCAAGAACAGCATGATGGCGAACAATTTCAACGTCGCCAACGTTAAGCCGGCTTGTAGCATCATGCCGGTGAAGATAAGGAGGGTCGCCATGGTGTCTGTGAGGCTGGCGGCGTGAATGCGAGTATAAAAATCGGGTAGGCGTAGACCACCCAGGCCACCAATCAAAACGCAGGCTCCGCCTACCGTAAGAAGAACCCAGCTCAGGGCATCAATCGCTAGATCAGTCATTGTCAGCTGCTGCGTTTCTGCCGGAGCGGTTTTGAAAAAATTCCAGCACGGCAAGAATGCCGACCATGTTGATCAACGCATAGGCCAGCGCAAGGTCTAGAAAATCGGGCCGGCCATAGAGGAACGAGATGACTGCCAGCAGCAGTACCGTCTTGGTGCCGAACACGTTAACGGCCAGTACACGGTCGTAAACGCTTGGGCCGAGCAAGGCCCTAATGACCGCTAGCACCATGGTGACCAAGATAGCGATGGAGACGACTATATACATAGTTATTTGCGCTCCAGATCAGCGGCACGTTTGCTTGCTTCACCGGTTTGCAACGCTTCTGCACTCGCTCTAGTGAGGCAGTGCACCGTGAGTTGCCCCTCATGCACATCTAGCGTAACAGTGCCTGGAGAAAGCGTAATCGCGTTACCCAGGATTACCAGGCCTACTTCACTCTGGCTCTCGGCTTTTAGTACCACCATGGTTGGGCTGATGGGTAGAGACGGTTTCAGGATTAGTTTTGCTACTTCCGTGCTAGAGGCAACGATATCGCGCAATACCCACCACCAATATCCTGGAAGGCGGGGTAGTAGCTTCAGCAGCCCCTGATGCCGAAAAAACCCCATGCGATGCGCCATGTATGCGCTGAGTAAGCAAGAAAACGCGCCCAAACTCAGTAACAGTGGTTTGTATAGGCCTGACCATAGGACCCAGGCAACCGCGAGAACTAGCACAAGCAGCAAAACGGTGGACAGCTTTGCTTCGCCTCTTTGCTCTAAGGGCGCGCGTTTAAGCTGTTGTTTGGGTGTTTGTATGGGCATTTGTGGGGGCTGGCCTCCCAATTGTCTCATGGTTTACAAGGGTAATGTTGCTTGAGTGATTGGTAGACGACCTCCATCGCCGCTTCAGCCTCAGCCCGGCTGTCGGACAGGGCAGCTAGGTCGGCAACCACTACATCAACCACGTTCCGCAATGGTAGGGGCTCGCCTAGGCAAAAACCGGCGAGGCTAGCCGCACGACTTTGGTCCGCTCGGGTAGGCAAACGCGTCCGAATGGCTCGCTCAGTGAACGTCTCGCCACCGGCTCGCTCACTCTCTGCTTCCAGCATTACGCGGGCATCGGTTGCAATGGCGCCATCAATGAAGCCTTGAATGTAGCGAATACAGTACTGTCCATCGACCCCCTCAGGTTCGGTGCTCAGGAGGGCGCAGTGCGATGCTAGCTCTTTTGCAGAAAGTATTTCTACCGCCTTTGCGTTTGG
>JBGCFE010000183.1:0-9339 GCA_045106775.1 Halioglobus sp. | reverse complement strand
TGTATTGTCGGCAACCCCCAGTGTGTCTAGCTGGTTGAGTAGGGCGCCAACATGAGCGTCGTGTTCAAGCATGGCGTCGTTGTAAAAACCCTGGCCTGATGCCCCCAGTTGCGAGTCTTTAACGTGGGTGTAGTAGTGCATGCGAGTTGCGTTAAACCAAACAAAAAACGGTTTCTCCTGTTTTACTGCGCTTTCTATAAACGTTAACGAAGCACCCAAAAATTCATCGTCGATAGTTTCCATGCGTTTGCGTGTAAGTGGGCCGCTATCCTTTATCTTGCCGTCGGCAAAACTTTGAATAACCCCGCGTGGGCCAAATCGGTTTTGGAAGGCTGGATCTTTCGGGTAGTCCGGGTCTTCTGGTTGCTCCTCCGCGTTAAGGTGGTACAGGTTGCCAAAGAACTCATCAAACCCGTGATTGGTAGGTAGAAATTCGTCACGGTCACCTAGATGGTTTTTTCCGAACTGCCCTGTTGCATAGCCTAAGGGTTTCAATAGCTCCGCCAGTGTTGGGTCTTCCGCCTGCAGCCCTAAAGGTGCTCCGGGAATGCCTACTTTAGTGAGACCAGTGCGAACGGGGTGCTGGCCGGTTATAAACGCCGAGCGGCCCGCTGTGCAGCTTTGCTCGCCATAATAATCGGTGAACAGCATGCCTTCTGAAGCGATTCTGTCGATACTGGGCGTCTGGTAGCCCATCAGGCCATGGCTATATTTGCTGATATTCCATATGCCGATGTCGTCGCCCCAGATCACCAGGATGTTTGGTTTATCTGCAGCGGTGGCCGCTGATCCGGCTAGAGCGAACAGACAGGCAAACAGGGCTCTAAACCGGTGCGATAAAGAGGTTGGGCGTGCGGCATTGGGGGAGCGTGGCATGTGTGTCTCCAGTGCTATCGACGGTTTCAGTAAAATTTGAACTGGGCTATCTGAACACCCAGATTGAGCTGATGCAAATGCTCCAGACCACAACGAGTATAGCTGCCATGATTTGTACGGCCATGTAGTGAAGATCGCCAATGCTTACGCCTAGCTCCATGACCGTTGCGTTGAGCGCGAGGCCTCCCGCGCACATTGTCATGTACTTCACTAGTACTTTGCCATGCGGAGCGTCGGTGCTAAACGTCCAGTGATAATGCAGTATGTAGTTGTAGCAGACGGCTACGAAGAGCGCGAATGTGCTGGCCCAGGTGGGGTTAACATCTGCGCCTTCTACCAGACCAAAGGTCAGGCCAAGGCAAAGCGCCGCAGTACTGCCCCCTACAAATCCGAAGCGCATCAGTAGTGGATAATTAACTTTTTCTGGAGGCATGCGCTGATCAGTTGGCTGGGTTTACCCTTTAATGATATATCGGCTACAGTGCCTTGTAACTGCTGATTTGGTATCAATTGCATTCTGCGACCAATGACTGCTTTAACAACGATGACTTGTGGGCCATGCTGGATAAACAGGTGCAGGCCGGCAAGGTGCGTTCGAATATGGGATCAGTGTGCTGCAAACTACCTATGCCACCGTACCCTGGGCGAATGCTTGGTGCCTGCAAAATGATGCAGTTCACACGATTATTCCCGGCGTCAAAACCGTTGAGCGGCTAAAGGAGAATGCGCAAGCCAGTGAGTTGCTTTAGTTGATTCTGGCTCTCTGGCAGGCGTTTCTGAGCAGGATCGCTTCGGATGGTGGTCCGATACGTTTTTTTGACCCGTTCAGGCTGCGTTAATTGGGGTTGATCGCTGCAACAGGATAGAATCTGGACATGTATACCTATAACCAAGCGTTCTACCAGTATATCAATCAGGGCTCTTTAGCCTCGGCTGAAGTTGTCGTGGACGCACTGCAAGCGATCCTGCCGCAGAAGATTAGTTCTGTTTTGGATGTAGGCTGTGGTGCCGGTGCCTGGTTGTCAGTCTGGAAGGCGCGAGGAGCAGCCATTACAGGCCTGGATGGCGACTACGTGCAGCGAGATGCGTTACTCATCGATGCTGATGAATTTCGTTCCCACGATCTCGCTACGCCTTTCGCGCTTGAGACCCGATTTGACTTAGCGCAGTCGCTGGAGGTGGCAGAGCATCTACCGCAGAGTGCCGCAGACAATTTTGTGGCTAGTCTTTGTGCCAGCGCTGATCTAGTGTTGTTTTCTGCGGCTGCGCCCGGGCAGGGCGGCGAGAACCATATCAATGAGCAACCCTATGAATATTGGCAGGCGTTGTTCGATGCCCAGGGCTATACAATGTACGATGCTATTCGTGATCAGGTTCTAGAGAACAAAAATGTGATGCCTTGGTACCGTTTCAACACATTTATTTACGTAAAACGCGGTGTGTTGCCAAGGGTGCATGCGGCGATGGCGCATTGTGAGCTTCCATTGGGACACGTACCCGCCGATAAATCTCCTAAGCTTTATCAGCTGCGCAAGCGATTGATATGGGCATTGCCGGTAAAGCAGCGCACGCAGATTGCGGTGTTAAAAAAGCGACTGCAAAATACGCGGTAGCGTGGAGTTGGGTCGGTATGATTGATACGTGTGTATAGTCATATTAGTGATACTAGGTAATGGTTATGGCGAGTGTATATGACGAGCGGTAATGCACCTGAGATAGGCATCGTTGTGCCCTGTTTCAATGAGGAAGAGATTCTTCCAGAAACAGCTCGGCAGTTGCAGGCTAAGCTCATGGAATTGGCAGAAGCGGGTGCTCTTAGTAAAAGCTCGCGCGTGTGGTTTGTTGATGACGGTAGTACCGATACCACCTGGTCTATTATCAAAGCATTGGTAGCCAGTGACCCTTGCTTTATGGGTATCAAGCTCACGCGGAATCATGGCCACCAGTACGCATTATATGCCGGCATGATGAAAGCCGAAGGTGATGCGCTCATCTCTATGGATGCTGATTTACAAGATGACATTAACGCTATCGATGAAATGGTCGAGAAGTTTCGCGCCGGTATCGAAATTGTTTATGGCGTGCGACATGACAGGCACACTGACGGTAAGTTCAAGCGTTGGACAGCAGCGCTTCACTATTGGGTTGCCGCACGATTTGGCGTGGAGACGGTGCCCAATCATGCCGATTTTCGATTAATGAGTGCCAAAGCGGTGCGCCTGTTGGGGCAGTATCGTGAAACCAATATTTATTTGCGCGGTATCGTTCCGCTGTTGGGTTTGTCGACCGATTACGTGTATTACACTCGTGGTGCAAGGCTAGTTGGCGAAACCAAATATAGTCTTGTGGCTATGTTGAGTTTGTCTGCTCGGGGTATTACCTCCTTTTCTATGGGACCTTTGCGTTTCATTATGTTGATAGGCGCTTTAGTGTTTTTGATTTCGCTGGGTTTAAGCGGTTGGGCACTTTGGGCAAAGATAACGGGTAATTCCACGCTGATTGATGGTTGGGCGTCTACAGTAATTCCTATTTACCTACTAGGAGGTTTTCAACTGTTGGCTATAGGCATCGCTGGCGAATACATTGGTAAGGCATATATGGAAGTAAAAAACCGGCCACTTTATCAAGTTGAAGAGATCATCTCCCATTCTGGCGATCGTGATCACGATTAAAGTGCTTTTAGGTGTCACGCGAGTAACCTGCAGTGGTCACTGAGTTTTCTCATGAACAGTACGCGCAAGCGTATCCCGATGGTATTGAAAGCCATTGGTGGAATCGAGCTCGTAGCTGGGTGATTTTGCGCCTGCTGCGGCGCTATTGTGCAGCGTCAGTTGTGGTGGTGGAAGTTGGTTGTGGGCGCGGTGTTGAAGTTAGGAGTTTACGTGATGCCGGCGTTGCCGCTCACGGTGTTGAGCTGGCGCCGGTTCAGGCCTTATCTTGCGTTGCCGAATTTGTTTTTACGAATACCGATGCCTGCACTTTAGAGAAAAGCATTCGCGAGAGTGCAACTGTGCTAATGCTGTTGGATGTGCTTGAGCACCTTCCTCATCCGGAGCAATTCTTGCAACAGCTGTTGGAGCACTATCCGAAGGTAACGCGAGTGATCGTAACAGTGCCCGCACGGCAAGAGCTTTGGTCTAACTACGATGAATACTACGGCCATCACCGGCGGTATTCCTTGAATGCGCTGGATGAGTTAGGTAGAAATGCGCTGCTAGAGCCGTTGGCCACAGGGTATTTTTTTCAATGGGTGTATTTGCCGGCTCGCATACTTAATGTACTGAGATGCAAGAGGGCAGTAAAAATCGTTCCGCCTGGCGCGCGTACACGTTGGTTGCATAGTTTTGTAGCCAAAGTGTGCCAACTAGAACACGTTGTTTTGCCTAGCGGCTTGCCAGGTACTAGTGCATTCGGTGTTTTTGCGCGACAGAAAAAGACTGATTAAGTTGTAGGCCGTTAGGTGGGTTTCTTTCCCCACACGCACCAGCTGTAGCCGTGTCTATGGTGGGCTTTGACATCCGTAAACCCGGCTTTTTGCAATAGCTCTATTGCCTCATAGCGCTTATGGTACTTGGCGTAACTCGGGTTGAGTTGATCGTAGATGACAAGGCGGCGTTTCCGCGATGTCATTGGCCACCAAATTTGATTTAGATACCGCTTTAAAGGTAACGGCAATACTAGACTCAAAAAGCGATAGGCAACCAGGATTATGTAAAGCAGCCAGTTAAAGCTCACCAAGGCCACATGCGGTAGCCGCGTTGTAATTGCTCTGATAGGTTTAATGAAGCTTAGGTAGAGTTCGTTACCTTCGTGGCTATACAGCCAGAAAAATATCTCTCCGCCGGGCTTGAGTGAATCAAAACACTGTTTAACAGTGCTGTCTGGTTCTGGAATAAACTGTATAACGCCAATCGAAATGACGAAGTCAGCGGGTTCAGTTATTTTCCAGTCGTCGCCTCTGGCATTAATACAAGTTACCGACTCGCCGCGCTCCATAGCGCGAACGTTTTCCTCTAGTTTGGCGAAAGCACCCTCGGCAGGTTCTATAGCATCGACATGGCTAGCGCCCGCTTTTAGCAACATACCCACAATCCGACCTGTGCCGCTGCCAATATCGACAACCCGTTTATTCTGAATGTCGTTGGCGTCAATCAGTGGGTCGATAATGTCCTGAAATAGCTCAAGAGAGCCATACCAGCCTTCATTATCGCTGTAGCGGGTCCACTGATCGTCGAAGTCTTGAATTGTCTTTTCGTCTAGCGTTGCCATGTTTTTTCTGGCCTGCTCCTGCGGTTTTTTAGGGTAACTGCTTTTGACAAGCCACGCTAACGCTATGTTAACGCTCGTGGTTTGGTTCCCAGATTTGGACGCTGTAGCTACCCCCGCCGGGGCGATTCGCCAGCTTGATCTTTATCTGCTTAATCTTTTTGTAATACTTTGCTAGCAGTTCGTTGCCATTGGCCTTCGAGTTATCTTCCAAATGGAGGTTAGGCAGCGGTGTCCAGGTATCAATTACGACTAGGTCAAAGGTCTGGGCGCTGATACGGCTGTGTATATCCTGCGACCACAGCTGCCATAGCTCTTCGACGGACTCTCCCGCAGCTGTTCGTTTCAGGAAGCTGGGTTTGTATTTTGCTATTTGAAAATAGTTAGTATGGCCATTGTTATGTATATCGGCGCCCTGCTGGACAAGGTGTTCTAAAGCGAATGTAGTTGCGTAAATTGAATCTGCCTGGCCGATTCGGTCCTTTATCTCAGTCCAATTGTCTTCCTCCTGAACACTGAAGTCGTGTGACAAAACGCTGTAGTGCGTCGCAAACGCGATCAGGAGCAAAAGCCGCATAGGCCACCTTTGCCAGGAAGCTTTAGCAGTGGCTGTTGCCGCGATTATGAGCACAAACGGCGCGACAATTTGAAACAGATAGGTGAGGTGGTTGCCGGGGTTTCTGCCCAGGCTAAACGAGAATATAAAAACGGAGCATGCCAAAAACACCCAAACTGGGTTCAACTCATGGCTAAGTAGCGGAGCTTTCCACTGCGTAAAGCGTGCGGTTGGCCAGGCTTGTGGGCCTTTTTTAACGGAAGCTAGCTTGTTTGCTGTGAAATAGCGGATTAGTGCCGCTCCGATAATGGTAAGCACCGGCCATATGACGGGTAGGTATTCAGCCCACTGCTGCCACATGAACGCGTTGTTGCCACCTAGCTGTGATGCGGCACTAACCGCGAAAACAAGTGAATCCAGATAATACGGCGATCCGGGAAGTATCGCTGCGAGACTAACCATGAAAGCAGCGAAGGAAAGGAGGCCGAAGTAAAAGCCCAGTCTCTTACCTCTCGCCAGAAAGAGATAAAGCGCCATAAACCCCAAAGCAGAGATGAAATATTGTTTGGAGTGGAAAGCCAGAACGCCAAGAGTGATGGAGAGCGCTAGACTTCGCATTGAAAAATTTGCCAGAGTCGGCAAAAACAAAGCGGCGAAAAAAAGTACTAACCCAATGCCATTCGGGCTGGCAATGGGTGTGGAGTACACCATGAAGCCGCAATACAAAATCGCAGTGACAGCCAATGTGTCGCTATGCGATTGGCTAAAACGATAGGTGATCGAATAGAACAGGGCGCAACAGAACGCCAGGAAGGCCGCTGAAAGCGCTCGGTGCATAGTCAGTGTATTGCCAAAAGCGTCTGATAGAGGCGCCGCCATAATGTTGTACAGAACCGGATAGACACTGGTGCGACTCGGCTGCGACTCCAGCGCATAGGGGTTTTTGCCTGATGCGATGTAGTCTGTAACAGCTGAAATGGCAGGCTCAATGTAGCTTAACGGCAAAGGGTATTGAATGAGTTGAACGTGGTGATGCGCGACAGCCGCGACAAATATCAGGCTACATAATACGTAGAGCGCGTTCAGCGTAGTGCTTATTGGGCTGTTGTTCTTTGAAGACATGTCAAAGGTTACTAGTGACCGCGTACGAGTTTCAGCAATACGTTGCCATAACTCTTATCGCAGGTAATAACATTGTCGTTAATGAGGCGTAGAGTGCCGGGTTCTATGTCGCTCCAAATTTTGTGATTGACAGCCGGTAAGTGCTGATAACTTATCCAGGGCCACAGGTGATGCTCGGCGTGGTAGTGGAAGTTTATTTTCGACAGTATTAATCTTTCTGGCCATGTGGCATGTACTGAGCGCAGCATGGGGCCCTGCGTATTTTTAAAAAATTCGGTCTCTACGCGAGCTGCTTCGTACTCTGGTGGCGGCTGGTGTTCGACAATCGAACGCAGTTTTCCAAACAGTAGGCTTACAGTCACCATCGGACCTAACCATAGCAGCACGTAGTAGGTCGGAATGCCGTAGTGCAGTGGATCGACAGCAAAAAATGCAAAAAATATTGCGCCATGAACGATGAGTAGTGAACGTTTGTCTTTGGATAGATTGTTTTCAAAGTTATCGAAGTCATCGGATACCTTTCCCGATTGCAGTGCTTCCATCGCCTGCACGAGGTAGTCAATGCCGGTTATGCTGCGCACTATTTCGCTGAACCAGCGCCCATTCTGCAAATTTCTGAGGTAGTAAGTTTTGGTGTCGCCGCGCATCGATACTAGCCGGTGATGTAGCAGATGCCTTTGGCGATACACGTTGAATGGCAGCAATGAAGGTGCGGCAAAAAAATACGTCGCTATGAAATCGTTGATTTTTTTACTGGTGGGCCATAACAGTCGATGAACCGCTTCATGGCTAACCAGTGACAAACCGTGTTGGCCGCCAGAGATCAGAACAACGGCTATAAGCCACGTAAAAAAACCTGGTGAGTATAAGAAGAGAGCAACGCCAAAAAATGCTTGCAGCCAGGGTAGCGTTAAGTCGATAACGAGTCGCAGTGTTCTTGGGTGTCTAAATGTTTCACGCTCTGCGGCTGAAAACTGGATGTTTTCCGGGGTCAAATTTGTCGAAGAAATTTCAACTGTGTTCATTTTCGTGCAACAAAAATCATGCAGTCGCCACGGCGCATGAAATAGTCTATGAAAGATAGCGGAGTAGTGAGCGCGACTAGCAGTGTCCAAATGCGCGTATGCCCACCGCTGATACTCAGAGGCAGTTTCAATTTCCCTAGCAGAAAGTTTTGCAATGACAACGAGGGGAAAAGATTGAGGTCTTCGATAATTTCAACGCTTGAGAAACCGCTGTTCTTCAGCAGCAACTCTAGCGATTCCCTAGAAAACAAGTGTAAGTGACGTGGGAAGTGATACCCGCCCCAGTAACGACCGAAGAGCTTGAGCCCATAGCTGGGTAGTTTGGGCGTTCGACCGTAAAACACACCCCCATTATCAAGTAGTGTGTGTATTTTCACCAAGGTGTCGTATGGGTCAATCACGTGTTCTATCACGTGGTTCATGTTGAGAATATCCACGCTTTTTTCACGGCCGGCTGTTTCGAATTCTTCGAAAGATCCAGCGGTGATATCAAAGCCTTGCTCGCGTGCGTCCTGCGCCATGTCTGGATTTAGCTCAACGCCTGAGAAGGTAAAGCTGCCATACTTGCCAATGGCTCTAAAGTGCCGGCAATCACCGGCGCCGATATCAAATAGCCTAAGCGGCCGATTGGCGGATAGCTGTAGCAGACGCTTTGCCTCACCTTTGCAGCGGTTGTTGTAAAGCACTTCCCAAAATGGCGACATGTCCTGATCGTAGGCGTAGTAGGTATCGGGGTACATCGCTTTGAGCTGCTCAACATTCGGCCGTGGCCAAACAAATTGAGAGCCGCAATCATTGCAACTACGCATACTAAATTCTTTGGCAATGTCTACGTCGTACTCGTAATCTTCTGGAGCGGCATCAAGCACATGACTGGCATTTGCAAGGCATACCGGGCATTCGATGGCGCTTTTGTGTGTATCCGACATAGAAAAGCCGTTGTTGAAACATTGGGCGAGAGTTTAGCGGTGTTGCATTCTTTTTTTTTAAGGTGCGAAAACAAACTGGCCACTGTAGAAACGCCAGTTTACACTAGGTCAAAGCGCTTCCCAAGCGATTGATTTTACAGGCTATTTGCAAGCCGGAGTGTCGACTGCCGGCGCTTTCTCAAAGCTTGATGCGCATTGTGTGACTGCAGTCGCAACCTGCGATTCGTTGCTCAGGGCCCCTTAGAAATCGAATGTCAGTTCAATACCCGCAGTGCGGTTGGCATACTTAGGAACTCTGTGAATGTAAGCGTTTTGAACCAGCTCTGGCCCTTGCGCAAAGATTAGTGAGGCATAGTTTTGGTCGAAAACGTTCTTGATAAAGGCGGTTAGCGTGTACGCATGATTAGTGCCTTTGATGCCAGCACTGAAATCGACAATTGCGTACTTGTCTTGGCGAGTGAACTCATCCTGAGAAAGCTCGTAGAGGATATCGCTCTGGGCGCGCAGGTTGGCGCCTATAACAATATCAAATGGATCGTTGGGGCGAGCGATGGTGTAGAAGCTG
>JBGCFE010000182.1:0-5119 GCA_045106775.1 Halioglobus sp. | reverse complement strand
AAGTTGCCAGTCGTGGACGGCCGTAACCATACTCTCAATACCTGAACCAGATGCTGCATCCGCAGCTCGCATCGCCGCCGTTTGCGATAAGATGGAGGCTAATGCCCAACTGAAGGGTTAGAGTTTTCAACTGATCGGTTAGGAGCATCCGCAAAGTCGGTAGTCGCAGCCATTTCTGCATTGGCAATCGCTATCTTTAGCTGCTCTAAGCCGTTTTCATCTGCATACGACTTCAGGTCAGCGAGCGCCTCTAAGATTTGTTTTTGAACTTGCATATCGTCTCCTCTTCCCACGAAAAGGATCGACACACAAAGTTACCAAAGTCTTAACGTGTTTGCATGTTATGAAGTATGTGCTTTTCGGGTCGCTCCTCCAGGAGGTGCGCTTCATTGACCGAGTTGCTGGGGGCAGCGTTGTCATTTTGTGGGATGAGTCTCGCAATTTCGAGAAGCGCATCCCGCGTGTTGGTAAATCCAGATTCGTCAGCGATGAGTGCACACAGTTCTGCGCGGGCTTTTAGCTCGTAGGCTTCCATATCAAATACTCCGGTATAAAAATCCGTTAATAAACAGTGTCCTAATTAGGTTAAGGACTCATTAATGGACTCACGTTGCCCCAATATTCAGAGGCGGAATTTCGCCGATATACCATATGTTGTGACAGCTTACCCTAGCGTAAACAAATTGAAGTAGGCGCTCCACCTATTCGGACTCTTACGGGCAACCCGCTATTTATGGGGAGAGCCGGTCAGGTTAAACGCACGGCACCAATCTCTGTTAGCCCCAACAATTTTGACCACCTTGTCGGCGGCGTCTTTCGATGTCGTTGGCTTCTTCGTCATCTCGATCTCCTAATCGATAAGATGAACCAGAAACTCTCCTCTATTCAAATCCTCAAATCTGTTCAACGGGTGCTGACGTCAGACACGAACGGCTCGTTCGGCTTTAAGCAATCGCCTCCGATAACAGGATGGCAATGACATCTTACCTTGTTCGGATAATGCGATAGGTTATTGTCCCGGTTGGCATTTCTCTGCACTCACCAAACCGTTTCAGAACCGGTTTGTAGGAAGCATTGTAGGCTACCCATGGGGTGAATGCTCGACCGAGTTCCTCTTCGACAATCTCGCTGGGGCGTGAAAGCTCATCGAAAACTGGAGGACTGATCAAAGCATCCAACGACTACACAGATTGCTATGCAAGTCGGCACCCCTGGTCTACGCCAATCTCAAACATGCCACCCAACTTGACGCGATTGACCTCCGCTCAACCTGCCTTAACCGCAAACAACTAGTAGAAAGAAACAAGAACAGATTCCGCACCTGAACGTCCCGGATCAGCATACTAAGCCCTTACGTGTCAGCTTTGCCTGACACGTAAGGTTGGCAATTAAAGTTTACAGTTTGTTAACCACATGAGATCAAGATGTTCTTGACCGAGATGGGCCAGGACGAGACATGCCAAATCACTGGATTGCAAGATTGATGCACGACCTTGGACAATATGCTGCGTCCAAAGGAATGCTAAACACACAAAAAGCAGTAGCGCTTGTAAGCGAAGCAGTCGAACGTGATGAATCAAGTCAACTAACGGCCAAAAATCGGCCTGATCGGCTACAGTCTGGACATCAGAGCCTTGCGGAGAAAACCACTGAAACCCGCGGTTCGGCTCGGATTTCACGAAGAAACTGACGGGTATTAGGATCGGTTCGCCGAACTTCGAAACCATCGCGAACCTCGATGTGCCAGTTTCAGAACGTGCAGTTAGCTCGAATATGTGCCGAAAAAAAATAACAACAACGTCCTCAAACCGATGAACGTAGATTTCTATTCCCGCGCACTGATCTCGTTACATTGGAAGGAGAGCAGCCACCTGACTACATGTTAACAAATTGCTAAGATAAGGAACGGTCCATACCGACGTCATTAACCATCTCAACGAATATTGATTTCTCACTAAATAGGAGAAATGAAATGTTGAGATATCTACGATCAACCGACTTGGCCATACACCCTGTTCTAGCTGCAACAATGTTCACAGACCGGCGTCGTCAGTTTAGAGACCGCCTCAAATGGCCAGTCGATTCTGATTGGCTTGGCTTTGAGACTGATGAATATGACCAGATTGACCCATTGTATTTGATCGTTGAAGATTCCCTGGGCCAACATGCTGGATCGATGCGTTTCCTGCCAACTATTGGTCCGACGATGATAAATGATCATTTTTTGGAAGTCATCGCTGGAACAGAAATCAGGAACAAAGTGATTTGGGAGTGTACTCGGTTCTGTTTGGCGCCCCGCCAAGAGCACCAAACAGCACTTAAGCTATTTTTGGGAGGTGCACGCTTGATGAGGGAAGCAGGGTTGGAGCAGCTTGTCGGAATCTTCGACGACCGAATGGTACGAACTTACCGGCGAAGCGGTCTAAGCCCGACGATCATCGGTCAACACACCTATGACTTTGGTAGAGTTTTGGCGGGATCGTGGCAGTTTGATGAGGAAACCTACCGCTCTCTTCATAGAAATGTAAATCTTGATCCTCAAGACGTTGAACTCGCAATTAGCACCGCTAAACTACCCTCATGGGTTTCGTTGGTGAGTGATTGCGGGCACCAGAGAGATCTGGTCAATTCAGCATAGAGACTGCCGGATAACTTGATTGTGGTTGTGAAGTGGTCCGGCAAAACTGGACCACTTCAAGGTACATTACCCCTCTACCTCAGTTGGCATTTCCATGCCGCTGTTTAAACCACGAAGTGGTGGAAAAGGTGTCTCCACTTCAACGCTAATGTAGGGCAGCTGATCAAACCATCCACGACGAGAGGCTAAAGCGAGGGCTTGAAATACAGAAGTAACGTTCAGCTTCGAACGTATCGCAGCTTGTAGAGCTTTGTTGGATCCGTAACACGCTGTAACCTTCAGTGCTTCTTCAGGATCTTCGAGGGTGGCCAACAAATGCAAGAACCTCAACTCATCAGTACTAAGCACATCATTCGAGATCGCTGGACCACGCGACGTGAAACAAAAGCATTCCGCAGCCAATTGGGCAATGAAAGCTAGGTCACTGCCGGTTAGATCGGCATCCTTTCTAACCTTTGCAGCGTTCGAAGAAGTTGAGAAGGACACTCCAATTCGCACCCCATCCCTTAAGGCGATTACATGACATATCCCATTTCGACCTATCTTATGGTTTCGGGCATCGTTCCAAAAATCTCTAATTGCCGGGGTGTCGTGGTCCAAGTCCGAGTAGAAGAAGAAACCTTCCGTCATAGACGAGGCCATATGCATAATAGGATCGACGTATTGGTAACGCTTCTCCTCATAGTTGCGGATCCAATGTTTATTGTACGAAGTGCAAACCCTAGACTTGAAAGTTGTCCCACTTCCGTGACTGAGGGCAAAGATAGCAAAATTTTGAAACCCCGATGAGACCGCCACGTTCCACATGATCTCAGAGAGGTTCGTTAAGTCGTCACATACGGAAAGATCATCGGCAAGACGGTCCATGTCCTTTGATAAGAACTGATATACTTCGTTCGTTTCCAACAGCTCAATGATTCGCTTCAAACTAGCCCAGGTCACTTGAGTCAGATTTCTCTCTTGTGAAACCGCTTCTTCAAGCACACTTCTGACCCAATGCTTCATAACTCTTCGACCCTATTGCTAGTGAGATAGAGTTAATTGCGTTAAGTAAATTTTTGATTAATGCCGCGAGGGTTTTGCTGTTCTGGCAAACCATTTGGTTCAAAAATCTTAAGATCTCGAACGCTGTAAGGTGACAACCCACTGACGGAGTAGATTTTCGCACGTCCAGCTAGTTAACTAAAGTAAGAGCAAAAAAACATCCACTAGGAAACTCTGCCTTTAACCTTGATTAAGAAACAAGGTTAATTTCTAGTATACTGAAAATAAACAATTATTTGTTTAGTTTCCGTTCACACTCCATTGACCAAGATGTCATCGAAACAATCTTGGAGCCCCCCAAATGGACACCCTAATTAGCGATCGAAAAAACTTACCTGACCACCTCGTTCGTTCCATCTTTGTTGATAGGGGGCATCAATTCGTGGGGAGGCTAAAGTGGGACCTCTGCGTAACGCCGAACGGCTACGAAACTGACGAGTATGATGATTGTTCCAGCAAGTATCTTGCAGTCCACCGACTTGGTGAGCACTTGGGGTCTTGCCGTGTGCGGCCGATAACCTCCTCCACGATGATCACTGATCACTTTCACGCAGTATTCCCTAGTGCATCTGAATTTCTTCGACATCAAAAGGGGCGACTCTATGAATTGACAAGGTTCTGTCGTTCACCTGTGATTTCGGTTGACGAAAGCCGTCTCATGTTAGGGTTATTGGCTAGATTGCTTGACTCCTTTCGAGACCAGTACAATCTGTCAGGCTTTGTTGCCATTGTGTTTCCTCAAGTAGCACGTTTCCTAGACACCATTGGCGTTCGATATGTTGTTGTATCGAAATCCCAAATGGATGGCCGAACTGTCCTTCTCATATGCATCACTCATGCGGAAAAGGTAGAACAAAAAGCTAAGTATCTGCCAAGCGAAGCTAAAATTCTAAGAACGGGGCTTCATCTTGTTGCATGAAACAGTTCGTCGTCCTCATCCCCGAGCATGTTTTTTGAGAAGACGAAGCTCGAGCATCTGCTAGGCGACGACTTCCTTGAGATCCTTTGGCCCGGCGCAGTTTCTTCACCTCCTCGGTGTTTGCCGCACGCGCCGTATCCCTAGCCAGTCGCTTCTTCCCGGCTTCCAAGAAATCCTTGACCATTTGTAGTAGATGCCCTGCGATATCCCTTCACGGCGGCACAGCTCTGCAATGCTGTCCTCGCCGCGCAGCCCATCCAGTACGATCCTGATCTTCTCTTCGGATGAATAATGCTTGCGCGTGGCGCGCTTAATATCTTTGACGTGTCTGACGTCAGCGCTTATGGGTCCAAATGGGGGTATTTGCTAAGAGAGGGTTTGTTGCTCATCGTAACCACTGAGGAGTGGACGATGAGAAAGACAACGAAGAGCCCCGGCGAGAAGATCGTCAAAGACATCAAGCGCGCCACGCGCAAGCATTATTCATCCGAAGAGAAGATCAGGATCGTACTGGATGG
>JBGCFE010000181.1:0-28739 GCA_045106775.1 Halioglobus sp. | reverse complement strand
GACGCGTGGCAATTCCCGCAAGGGGGCATTCATAAAGGCGAATCGCCCGAACAGGCGTTATATCGTGAGCTGGAAGAGGAAGTTGGCCTGACCCAATCTTCGGTGGAGGTTTTGGGTACCACGCGTGGCTGGCTGCGCTACAGGCTCCCCGAGCGGTATGTCCGCAAAGGTCAGAAGCCGGTTTGCATTGGGCAAAAGCAGAAGTGGTTTTTGCTGCGGATGCTGGATGCAGACGGCGCTGTTCGATTGGATGCCAATGCTACCCCTGAATTCGATGATTGGCGCTGGGTGAGTTACTGGTATCCGCTCAATCAGGTAATTTCTTTTAAGCGCGAGGTTTACCGACGCGCTATGAAGGAGCTTGCCCTACCACTGGGTAAATACACAGAGAAAAGCTCAGACACACATTCAGACAAGCAAGAGGCGGAATAGCACATGCTGGAAACGGTGCAGATTGTTCAGGAGGTGAATGCAGCTCAGGGGCTGCAGGAATCTCTGGACATTATTGTGCACCGCGTTCGGCAGGCCCTGGATACCGAGGTGTGTAGTGTCTATCTGAGGGACGCTAACAGCGGCCGTTTTGTGCTGCGAGCGACGCAGGGTTTGAACGAGAACCAGATTGGCTCTGCCAGCCTGGCACCCAGTGAAGGTTTGGTTGGGTTGGTCGCCGAACGCGGCGAGCCAGTGAACCTGGAAAGTGGCGGCAATCACCCAAGCTTTTCACTGATTCAGGGTATTGGTGAAGAGAAATATCACGCCTTTTTGGGCGTCCCTATTATTCATCAGCGTTTTGTTCTGGGTGTTCTCGTGGTTCAACAGGCAGAGCGCCGGCGTTTTGATGAGGCACATGTTGCGCTGTTAGTGACACTCTCAGCTCAGCTGGCCGGCGTTATTGCGCATGCTCAGGTGACAGGTGCTATTGAGTCTCCGGCTACCGCGGGTGCCAGCGCAACCAAAATCAGTGGAGTGCCCGGCGCGCCAGGTGTTGCCATTGGCACCGCGGTGGTGGTCTCGCCCACCGCAGATCTGCAGGCTGTGCCAAGCCGACAAGCAAAAAACAGGCGAGCGGAGGTGCGCGCATTTCGCGCTGCCCTGCAGTCCGTGCAGGCCGACATCCGCCGTGTTGCTGCTAATCTCGGCAGCGAGTTAAGTCCCGAAGATCACGCTTTATTCGATGTCTATCTGAGCATTTTGGATGACTCTTCCATCGGTGCGGAAGTGGTTGGCCTCATCAAGGCCGGGGAATGGGCGCAGGGTGCGCTTAGCAAAGTAATGTTAAAGCACATCCGGCACTTTGAGCGCATGGAACACAGTTACTTGCGCGAACGCGGCGTAGATATTAAGGATCTAGGTGTGCGAGTGCTCACTTACTTGCAGGCTACAGATCAGGAAGCCAGGGTTTTTCCAGACCAAACCATAATGGTTGGTGAGGAGTTAACCGCGTCTTCTCTGGGAGAGATACCCCGGGAGAAGTTGGCCGGTCTGATATCGGTGCGCGGGTCAGGTAACTCTCACGTTGCTATCCTGGCCAGGGCAATGGGCGTTCCGACTGTGATGGGCGCGATTGATTTGCCCTACACCCGATTGGAAGGCCACGAGGTTATTATCGATGGCTACAACGGCACGGTTCACCCCCGGCCAACAGCCTCGGTGAAGAAGCGTTTTCAGGAGGTGCTCGACGATGACCGCGCCCTGTCGGAAGATCTCGAGACCTTACGCGGGCAACCGTGTGAAACCTTGGATGGCCACCGTGTCCCTCTCTGGGTGAACACAGGCCTGATGGCCGATGTTGCCCGGTCGTTGGAGGAGGGGGCAGAAGGTGTCGGCCTGTTTCGAACCGAGGTGCCCTTTCTGCTCCGGGATAGCTTTCCCACCGAAGACGAGCAAACCGAAATCTACCGCGAGCAGCTGGCGGCTTTTGCACCGCAGCCAGTGACCATGCGTACGCTGGATATCGGCGGTGATAAAGCGCTGCCTTACTTTCCCATTGCCGAGGACAATCCGTTTCTAGGGTGGCGCGGTATTCGCGTAACGCTGGATCACCCAGAGATTTTTCTGGCTCAAATTCGGGCCATGCTGCGAGCCAACGAAGCCTTGGGCAACCTCAGAATTATGCTGCCAATGGTCTCTAACGTGGATGAGTTGGAGGAGGCGCTTGCGCTCATTCACCGCAGTCATCGCGAGCTGTCGCAAGAGGGGATGACGGCAGCCTTGCCTCCCATCGGTGTGATGGTTGAAGTGCCTGCAGCCGTTTATCAAGCCAGGTCGCTGGCTCGCAGAGTCGATTTTCTGTCGGTTGGCAGCAACGATCTTACGCAATATTTGTTAGCCGTAGACCGCAACAATGCTCGCGTGGCGGGCCTGTATCATGCGCTCCATCCAGCCGTTTTGAGTGCACTGCATATGGTTGCCAAGTCGAGTGAGCGTGAAGGCGTTTCGATTGGTATTTGCGGAGAGCTGGCGGGTGATCCAGCCGCTGCCGTGCTGCTGCTGGCGATGGGCTACGACATGTTGTCGATGAACGCGACCAGTCTTAATAAGGTTAAGAAAGCGCTGCGCAATGTGCGAATGGATGAGGCCAAAGAACTGTTAGACCAGGTGATGGAGATGGATCAGGCCCACCTTATCAATCGTCGCATGGAGCAATTCTTAAGTGCCCACGGTATGGAGAAGTTTATACACACTCCGGTTGGATAGCCCTGTTTCAAAGGGTGTCTTCAATTAGTAAGCACTAACTCCGTTTCACCTAGCGCTGCACCATCTTTATTAAAGGTCTGCTCCCGCCAGTGAATCGTGCCATCGCGATCAGTGCGTAATGTGGTGGTAGAACGTGTGCCATAGCCTGGCGTGATGATGAATTGTGCTGAGAGTATCTGCGCCATTTCGCCTTCCAGACCCACGCCCTGTAGCGCCTCGGTCGGTGCTGTGCGCGTATCCGATACCAGCGTCTCCAAGCTGTTGTGGCTAAGCTCACAGGCATCTAAAAGTGTGGCTAAGCGCGCCTTGCCCAGCTCTACTTTTGGCCATGGCGTGTCCAGGCTTGCGTTGCTCAAACCGTACAGGCCCGGTGGCAGTTCACGCGGCAGTTCGCCGTTGTTGTTGGAATGGCTATTAGCGAAGTACCACAGAGACTCCCTGTCCCCTGCCAGCAGATTGTAGCCGGCATACTCACCGGCGCTTTTTTGCAATGCGAGCATATACTGCTCTGGCGTGGTGTCGCCCACCAGAAAATCCAGCGGCAGCGCGCCTCGCGATAATGGGCCGCTTGCTGCCTGATTTGGGTCGCGATAATTGGTGATGGCGGAAAAACGTCCTTCCCGGGTGATGCCCATCCATGTGCCCCCCTGTTCCAGATCTTTGCCGGCTAACAAGTTCGGATGCTCGGGCCAGAGTCCGGAGGCGCGAGTGGGCCTGACGTGAAACTCGTCACGATTGGCAGCGATGATAAGCGGGTGCTCGTGGTCGGGTTGATGGGCAAAGATCAGTAAACACATGGAGGTGGGTCTGCTCGTTAATGGCAAAAGCCAATGGAGTTGGATTAACGTTTATGAAAACAGGGGAAACAATTGAGAAAACCAAGATGCTGCATGATAATACGTGGCCTCGATTCTGGCCCCGCAGCCAATCTGCTTCATTCGTTCGACGGTGTGCAGAGAGTCTGCATGAAACTGAGCAGCGCGGCCAGACCATGCTCAGCCCACCTGATGTGCCTCTATGTTGCCATATCCAGAAATTGACCCCGTCGCTCTAGCACTTGGCCCTCTCAAGATTCATTGGTATGGGCTCACTTATCTGGCGGGCCTGGCCTTTGCCTGGTGGCTGGCGGTGCGTCGTACTTGGCAGCCCTGGAGCCCGGTGAAGCGTGAGCAGGTTGATGACATCATTTTCTTCGCAGCTTTGGGCGTTGTGCTGGGCGGCCGGTTTGGCTACGCCATTTTTTACGGCGGCGAGCAGTTACTGGCAGACCCCTCGTGGCTATTGCGTGTTTGGCAGGGAGGCATGTCCTTCCATGGCGGTTTTCTCGGCGTACTGTTGGCTATGTTTATCTTTGCACGGAGAAACGGGATAGGGTTTGGCCAAATCATGGATTTTGTGGCGCCTCTGGTGCCCGTCGGTCTTGGTCTGGGCCGATTAGGTAATTTTATTGGGCAAGAGCTATGGGGTAGGGCCTCCGATGTGCCCTGGGCCATGGTGTTCCCCCGCGACCCGCTTCAGTTAGCGCGTCACCCCTCGCAGCTGTATCAGTTTGCGTTGGAGGGGATGGTATTGTTTGCGATTATGTTGTGGTTTTCGCGCCGGGAGCGGCCACCCTGGGCGGTGGCTGGCGTATTCTCCCTAGGCTATGGCTGTATGCGCTTCATCGCTGAGTTTTTCCGCGAGCCTGATCAGCATATCGGTTTTCAGGCATTGGGCTGGATGACGCGCGGCCAGTTGCTCTCGTTACCGATGGTGGCGCTGGGCATCTATCTCATTGTTTCAGCCTATCGGCGTCAAGCAGCCGTAGCGGCGGCAGTGCCACAGAAGCGACCAAAGAGTAAAAAGAAAAAATGAAACAGTATTTAGAGCTTTTACAGGACATTCTCGACAACGGGTCTTCCAAAGGTGATCGGACCGGTACCGGTACGGTGTCTGTATTTGGTCGGCAGTTTCGCCATGATCTTGCCGACGGCTTCCCGTTGCTGACTACCAAGAAGCTGCACTTTAAGAGCATTGCCAATGAGTTGATCTGGTTTCTACGCGGCGACACCAGTACTGCCTGGTTAAAAGAAAATGGCGTCTCGATATGGGATGAGTGGGCGACCGAAGAGGGTGAGCTTGGCCCGATCTATGGAGCGCAATGGACGGCCTGGCCAACGCGTGACGGTGGAAGCGTAAACCAGATCGACTATGTCATTGATTGCCTGCGTAACAACCCCAACAGCCGGCGTATTCTCTTTCATGCCTGGAACGTCGAATTTTTGCCCGATGAGACCATGAGCCCGCAGGAAAATGTCGAAGCTGGCCGCATGGCGTTACCGCCGTGTCACCTGCTGTATCAGTTTTATGTTGCCGATGGCCGCTTGTCCGCGCAGCTTGTGATCCGCTCCAGCGATTCGTTTCTGGGCCTGCCCTACAATACCGCTAGCCTTGCACTGTTAACCATTATGCTGGCGCAACAGTGCGATCTTGAGCCGGGTGAAATTATCATCTGCACGGGTGATTCCCATATCTACAGCAATCATCTCGATCAAGTGCATGAGCAAATATCTAGAAGTCCCCGCAAGTTACCTCAGCTAAAAGTCAACAGGCGGCCGGATACCATTTATGACTATCAGTTTGAGGACTTTGAGCTGATCGGTTATGACCCGCATCCGCACATAGCAGGCGCTGTTGCCGTATAGCATTTTCGTGTTGGGTTTGTAGCGTTAGCCGTCGCTATTTTCGACCCTCCATTTTCGCTTTTTACTGTTACCCTCACCCAGTTCGCAAGCCACCACTGTAACCAAACTACCCATCGCGGGCTTGCTGCCAGTGCGCGCTCTGCGTTTCGTTGAAAACGTAACCTGAATGGGTTTAAATCAAAATCCTCGGTTTACCATTTACGGTTTTTCCACTATATAAATAGGAACCGGGCTTTTTTTAGCTTTTGAATCATTCTGTTGGACAATAGGACACACGATCCCCATGACTATGCATCGATTGAATAAGGCATTGATCGCTGCGCTGCTCTCCGCTCTCGCTTTCGCGGGTGCTGCAGTGTCAGTGCAAGCCGATACACTGGACTCCATCCTCGCGGTGGGTAAGGCCAAGAACGACGCGGCGCGCAAATCGCAACTGAAGATTGATCGCCTCGCCGACGAAACTAGCGACTTGTTGACTGACTACAAAACAGTCATGAAGCAGGTTGACGGCCTGGTGGTCTACAACACGCGGCTTGAGCGCCAGATTAAAGCGCAGATGGAAAGGATCGGTAAGATCGAAGGGTCCATTGAGCAAGTAACGGTCGTACAGCGGCAAATGACACCGCTGGTTATTCGCATGATCGATGGGTTGGAGCGTTTTGTTGAATTGGACATTCCGTTCAACAAAGAAGATCGCACCAAGCGAATCGGCTTCCTGCGTAGCAACCTGGATCGTGCCGATGTCACCGTGGCAGAGAAGTTCCGCCAGGTGCTGGAGGCTTACAATATCGAGCTGCAGTACGGTCGAGGTATCGACACTTATCGCGATTCTATTGAACTGAATGGGTCGGAGCGAGAAGTCGATTTCTTGCGTGTCGGCCGAATTGCTCTGGTGTATCAGTCGACTGATGGCCAGTTATCGGGTGCTTGGGATAAAGAAGGCCGTGCATGGGTTGAGTTGCCTGCAGGCGAATACGATGCTGCGATACGTAAAGGTATCCGCATCGCTAAGAAGCAAGCCACAATTGAATTGCTGAACATGCCCGTTCCAGCGCCGGAGGCAAGTTAATGTTTATTAAGCATCTTAAAGTTGTATCTATAGCCCTCCTTGGCGCGGCGACACTGTCTGCAAACCTTGCGGTCGCACAGGGAGATGACAAAGCGAAATCACTGGACGATCTACTTCGATTTGTGAAGAAAGGTCAGGTCACAGAGGCGCGTGAAAACCGCAGCCGTGAAGCGGCGTTTTCAAAAGACAAAGCCAATCAGGCAGCCGCTGTTAAGCGCGCAGAAGCTGAGCGCACACGTCAGGAGCAGCGCAGTGAGCAGTTAGAAGCTCAGTTTGCCGAGAACGAATTGCTGGTAACCGCTAAGCAAGCACAGCTGAAGGAAAAGCTGGGCGCCTTGTCGGAACTGTTTGGTCATTTGACCTCAGCGTCTGGTGATTTGGCGTCTAACATTGAAGTGTCGTTGGCTTCTGCTCAGTATCCAAATCGCTCTGACTTCCTGCGCGATCTGATCGAGAAAATGAGTGGGTCAGACACACTGCCAAGCATCGAAGAAATCGAGCGTGTGTGGTTTGAACTCCTGCGTGAAGTGCGCGAGACGGGCTCTGTTGTTAAGTTCAACGCCGAAGTTGCCTCTCCGGGCGGCGAGCGCGCTGACCGCGAGGTATTGCGAATTGGCGCCTTCAACATCGTTGACACTAACGGCAACTACTTGAGCTACGAGAACAATGCGCTGAGCGAATTGCCACGGCAGCCAAGCGGTGCGTTCACTGGCTGGGCAGCTGAACTTGCTTCCTCGACCACTGGCCTGCACCACTTTGGTGTTGACCCAACGGGTCCCTCAGGTGGTTCCTTCCTCGCTGCGATCATCGATACACCAACGCTGGAAGAGCGCTGGCATCAGGGCGGTTACGTAGGTTATGCAATTACGGCAGTAGGTGCCTTTGCCTTCCTGCTGGCGATCTACCGCTTGTTCGTCTTGTTCTTCGTTAGTACTAAGGTGAACTCTCAGCTCAAGAACGAGAAGGCCAACGAGAACAACCCTCTGGGCCGCGTGTTGAAGATCCACGAAGACAACCCGTCTATGGATCCTGAGACGCTGGAGCTGAAGCTATCTGAAGGCGTACTCAAAGAAACGCCCAAGTTGGAAAGTGGCTTGACCATGCTCAAGATTATTGCGGCGGTAGCGCCTCTGATGGGTCTGCTGGGTACGGTGACAGGTATGATTATTACCTTCCAGGCAATCACGATCTTCGGTGCGGGCGATCCTAAGGCAATGGCCGGCGGTATCTCTGGCGCATTGATTACAACTGTTTTGGGTCTGTTGGTAGCGATCCCGACCGTGTTGCTGCACACCGTGGTCAATGGCCGTGCACAGCGCATCATCCACATACTTGATGAGCAGACTACAGGCATCATTGCCGAGCACACAGAAGCTAACCTGAGGACGTAACATGGAAGGCTTAGGTGGTCTTATCGAAGTCCTGATGGGCTTCATGGACAAAGGGGGCGATGTGCTCTGGCTCATTGCCGCCCTGCTCCTGGTCATGTGGATGCTGATCTTCGAACGCATCTGGTACCTGAAGTTTGGCTGGAAGGCGGATGCTGCCGATGTGATCGGCCGTTGGGAATCGCGCGCAGAGCGCAAGTCCTGGCAGGCACAGCAGATTCGCACCATGATGATTTCTCAGGCACGCATGAAGATCAATCAGTTCCTGCCGGTCATTAAAACGTTGGTGGCCCTGTGCCCGCTGCTCGGCTTGTTGGGTACGGTTACGGGGATGATTGAAGTGTTTAACGTGATGGCTGTCACCGGAGGCGGCGACGCCAAATCTATGGCGGGCGGCGTTCAGCAAGCAACAATTCCGACTATGGCTGGAATGGTTGCCGCGCTCTCAGGGGTATTTGCCAACACGTACGTCACCAGGATTGCGCAACGCGAAGGCGAATTTTTGCGCGACAACCTGACGACGGACCATTAATAGAGTTATTTAGATGCGCAGACGTAATCGACAAGCGGACGCCGACGAGGCAGAAATCGACTTAACACCCATGCTGGATGTGGTGTTTATCATGTTGATCTTCTTTATCGTCGTTGCCTCCTTTTTGAAAGAAGCCGGTATTGAAGTGAACCGGCCGGACAATACAGAGTCTGATCCTAGTGACGCTACCAGTATTGTGGTGACGATCACGGCGGACGACCAGATCTGGATGGAAAATCGCCGCATTGATATACGAGCAGTGCGCGCAAACATTGCCAAGTTACTGGCGACAGACCCAGAGCAGTCGTTCACGGTGAAGACTGAGCGCGGTGCCAGTGCGAAGACGTTGATTCAAGTGGGCGATGCCGCTCGCGAAGCAGGCGTTAAGCAAGTGAACTGGCCTGCTGAGGAGAAGGAATAGTGAGAGGGCGAGGTAAAGCAACAACAAGCGACGGCGGCGGCGAAGGTGAGATTGACCTGACACCGATGCTGGACGTGGTGTTTATCATGCTCATCTTTTTTATCGTGACATCTTCGTTTGTAAAAGAGCCAGGTGTTGAGTTGAAAAAGACGCAGGCGGTGACAACAGGCCCCTGTGAACGAGGTACGATTATTTTTGCGGTAGATGCTGTGGGCAATATTTTTTACGACAAGAAACAAGTGCAGGTAGACCGTGCTTTTCGTTTAGCAGAGGCAGCACGCAAAGAGGCACCTAAAGCCAACTTTGTGATCCAGACCGATGAGGATGCACCTACATTCGTTCTAGATGAACTCTTAACAGTTCTGCAGCCCTTAATGGATGCGCCGCTATGCGCTTCCACCGACGAGAGGGGCTAACGAGCTATGCGCAGTAGTCCACTTAGATTGATCATCGCCGCGCTTCTGGCCGTGCCGGTAGCGTTCGGCCTGTTTATGATCATGCACAGCCTGATTGATCGCGATTTTGAAAACCCTGAAACAAGTACCACGAAAGTTGCTGAAATTATTCGTCCCGACGAAGAAATTGAAGTGAACTTGAAGGTAGAAAAGCCCGACAAGGTTGAAGACCCTGAAGAGCCGCCGCCAGAAATGCAGCCACTGGATTTCAACATTGATCCAGATATTGAGGTGGTGAATACAGCGCCAACAACTGCGGTGACTGTTGAAATTAGTTCTACGGGCATGTCTTCAGGCGATGGTGAGTATCTGCCTATCGTGAAGGTGGCACCTATTTATCCACGCCGCGCGCAGACACGGGGTATCTCGGGATATTGCACAGTTGAATATACCGTAACGACCTCTGGCGCGATTCGTGATCCGGTCGCGGTCGATTGTCAGCCCTCCGGCGTTTTTGAGAAAGCGTCAGTGAAGGCGGCACAGAAGTTTAAATACAAGCCGCGGGTTGTCGATGGCGAAGCCATTGAGGTTGCCGGTGTTCAGAACAGGTTTACCTACGAGCTTGAACAGTAAACGATAGACGGTAGTAGCGTTATGACAGTCTTTAAAACCTTTTTTCGACGTTCGACACTTTGGCTAGCACTGCCTGTGCTGGCTGCTCAAGTTGTTATCCCACAGGTGCAAACGGAGTTGGGCTTCAGCCCGCTATCTGCTGCCTTTGCCCAGGATAGCAATGCCAAGCCTAAGCAGGAGACTCGCCGAACGCCGGCCCTGCGTAACAAGGTTTACGAAACGCTCTCTGAAGCGCAGGCAGCAGCAGAAGCAAAAGATATGCGCGGCGCTGCAAGAATTCTTGATGAGATGATTGCGAAGGGCGGTAAAAAGGCCCTGAACAGTTACGAGCTGGCCAACGTTTATAATCTGTATGCGTTTATTGAGTATTCTCGAGAGAACTACAATGGCGCGCTGAAGCAGTACAACAACGTTGTGGCTCAGCCCGACATTCCTCTGGCGATGGAGATCAATACACGCTTTACCATTGCGCAGCTGTACTTTGTGCAGGAGCAGTGGCAGAAGGGTATCAACGCACTGCTGAAGTGGTTCGATATGACTGAGTCGCCCAACGCGAATGCCTATGTACTGCTTTCGCAGGGGTACTACCAGTTAAAGGATTACAACAAATCGCTGACCAACGTGCAGAAAGCGATCAGCATGTATGAAGCGAAAGGTAAGGTGCCCAAAGAGCAGTGGTACAACCTGGCGCGCTTCCTGTATTTTGAAAAAAATAATGTGCCTAAGACGGTAGAGGTGCTTGAGGTGCTGCTTAAGCATTATCCGAAGAAGAATTACTGGGTACAGCTCTCGCATATGTACGGCGAGCAGAAGAAAGAAACCAAGCAGCTAGCAGCTATGGAAACCGCATACGTTCAAGACATGCTGGATAAGGGCACGGAGCAGGTCACTATGGCCTATCTGTACCTCAATGCAGAAGTGCCTTATAAAGCCGCAAAAGTCATGGACGGCGGCCTAAAGAACAAATCCATTAAAGGGACTTCCAAGAACTGGGAAATCGCCGGTGGCGCATGGCGGCAGGCACAGGAAGTGAAGAAATCGATTCCCGCAATGGAAGAGGCAGCATCGCGGGCCGAAACCGGTGAGTTGTATGCCCGTCTTGGCAGCGTTTATCTCGATGGCGACCAGTTTAAGAAGTCGATTAGCTCGATTAACAAGGGCCTCAAGCGAGGCGGCGTTAAGCGGCCTGATCAGGCGCGTCTGGCACTAGGCATGGCGTATTTCAACGATGGCCAATACAACAGCGCTCGTAAGGCGTTTCAGGCGGCTGGGCGTGATGAGCGATCTAAGAAGTATGCGCAGCAATGGATAGCCTATATGGACTCAGAGCTGAAGCGCCAGAAGTCTCTGCAGGATGATGTCGTCGAAGAAGAGGTAGAAGCGGAAACGGAAACGGAAGAGGCCTCTGCCTCTGTAGAGCCTGCTGCCGCCGATCCGGTTAGTTAATGCTGTTGTAGCATTGTGTGCGGCAATAGAATGCGGCGCTAGAAAATCAGCACAAAAAAAAGGAGCCCAAAGGCTCCTTTTTTTATGTTTCTGTACAGCTGTTTACATCGGTACGACGTTCTCAGCCTGAGGACCTTTTTGGCCATCAGTAACAGTGAACTCGACCTTTTGTCCGTCGGACAATGTCTTGAAGCCGTCGCCCTGAATAGAGCTGAAGTGAACAAAGACATCGGGTCCGTCTTCACGCTCAATAAAGCCAAAGCCCTTGGTTTCGTTAAACCATTTAACAGTACCAGTTGTTGTAGACATAGAGATTACCTGTATTGCGAGCGGCGCCATGTCTAGGCGCCTTTATCGGTTAATGGTTATTTATGGTAAACGCACCGATGAACTTGATGGATCTTCGACCGTGAGCATAAATATCGCTGAAATACAATCCAGCTGGGCAGGAGTGTAGCACTATAACTACTAGATTTCAGAAAAGTTCCGCATGATTTTCGGTCAATATACCCTGTTTTGGGAAGGGTTTAGGGCGGTTTTCTAGCTGAGAGGTGTATGTGCGGCACCAATTAGCCCTGCGCGGCCCGAAGTGATCACATGAATGGGCACTGCCTGTAGATACTCCTGCATTTCTCCTTTTGCGGTAAAGCGGGTTTGGAAGCTGCTGTTAGACAACAATGCGACCATCTTAGGAAGAATGCCCCCGCAGAGGTAAAGGCCGCCATAGGCACCCTGAGCGAGCACAAAGTCGCCGCAGATCGACCCCAGCAGCGCGCAGAAGGTCTCCATAGTCTGCGAACAGGTAGGGTACTCTTCTGTTTGTGCTCTCGCGGATATTTCGGGTGCACCTAGTACTTCGGCCTTTTCCCCCATGACTTCGGCCACCGCGGCATAGAGGCGCGGGAGCCCACGGCCGGACAGCAAGAGTTCGGCGTAAATCACAGGATGCTTTTTCAGCAAAAGCGAAAATAGCTCCAATTCCATCGGTGTTGCGGGTGCCAGGCTCATGTGGCCGGGTTCGCAGGCGCTGGCAGTGGGCCGCCCTGCGACCAGGCCAAAGGCTGCGCCCCCCAGACCGGTGCCAGGGCCCACAGCGGCTAGCTTGCCAGAACTGCCAGCTTCGCCCTGGTGAATGGTGACGATGTCGTTTTGCGATAAATGCGGCAGTGAGTAGGCATTCGCTTCGAAATCATTGATTACTCGCATGTCGTCAAAGCCAAATTGCTTTGCGGTTTGGCGTATTGAGAATGACCAGTCGATGCTCGGCATTTCAACAAGATCATCAAAGGGTGGGGCGGCAATTGCCACACAGGCTTGCTCGGGTGCAGGTTCGTTCAGCTGTGCCAGCCAGGCAGCAATAACTGCATTGAAGCTCTCGAAGTCTTCGTTTAGATAGTCGCAGCGGTTGGAGAGTTCATTGAGTGCTGGATCCCATAGAGCGATTCTGGAGTTAGTGCCACCAACGTCTGCTACCAAACGTGTTCTTTTTTGTGTGTTCACGCCCAGAGACTCAGGTGACTGGCAGCACTTTCATAATATTGGTAGAGCCTGCTTCGCCCATTTGCTGCCCTTTCGTTAAGAGAATGGAGTCTCCTTTGCTTAGGTAGTTTCCATCGAGCAGGAATTCGATAGCGCGAGATTCAACTTCTTCTGGATCAAACGCCGAAGCATCGAAAAACAGCGGTACCACGCCGCGGCACAGGCACAATCTTTGAAGGGTTTCAGCGCGCATGCTCAGGGCATAGATAGGGCGGCCGGAGCTTAGCCTGGACATGAGCAGCGGGGTGGTGCCCGATTCTGTTAGACAGGCTATGCCGCGCACATTGGGGTAGTGGTTGGCGGCATAGATCGCTGACATCGCAATCGTTTCTTGCGCACTGGAGAAGCGAGCGTGCACGCGATAGGTGGAAATTTTGGTGACCGGCTGGCGCTCTGCGCCCATTGCGGTCTCGGCCATCGCTTTCACCACAGCAACAGGGTAATTGCCTACGGCGGTTTCTGCGGAGAGCATCACGGCATCTGTTCCGTCTAGCACGGCGTTGGCAACATCGAAGACCTCCGCTCGTGTTGGTAGCGAACTATTAATCATGGATTCCATCATTTGCGTCGCGGTGATCACGACTCTGTCCATGGAGCGCGCGCGCGAGATGAGCTCTTTCTGGATGCCGATAAGTTGTGCATCGCCCACTTCAACGCCCAAATCACCCCTGGCAACCATGACAGCGTCTGAAGCGACGAGAATTTTATTCAGTACCGCATCGTCAGCGACGACTTCAGCGCGCTCGATTTTCGCGACAATGGACGGGTCTAGGCCTTCGTTAGCCAGCAGCTTGCGGGTTTCGTGGATGTCGTCCTCTGAGGAGACAAACGATACTGCGACAAAGTCGGGTTTTACCTGTGGCAGGCTGCGAATGTCTTCTAAATCTTTATCGGTAAGGGCGGGGGCTGCGAGGCCGCCGCCGAGCCTGTTAATGCCTTTACGTGCACTCAGTGTGCCGCCGATGAGCACCGAGCAATCGACGGTTGTCGTTTCTACGTCTTCCACGCGCAGCCTAATACGGCCGTCATCTAGCAGTAACGTATCGCCTTTCTCAACACTGGTACAGAGCGCCTCGTATTCCAGGCCAACAGTGTGGCTATCGCCTTCATCTTCGCCCAGGTTGATATCCAGGCGGAACCTATCGCCCACAGCCAGCTCTATCGAGCCTTCACGGAATGCTTTGATCCGGATTTTCGGACCCTGCAAATCAGCGAGAATGCCAACGTATTTACCGGCAATGGCGGCCTGTTTACGAATTCTCGCGGCAACAGTGGCATGATTCTCCGCTGTTCCATGGCTGAAATTTAGCCTGAACACGTTAACGCCAGCAGTGATTAACCTGGCAATGGTATCGGCGGACTCACTGGCAGGGCCAATGGTGGCGACGATCTTGGTGCGTCTGAGTACCTTGGGAGTCACTGGTGCTCTCTGTGTTGGTTGAAGGTTGATGTGCCTGCTACAGGCGTTATCTGGTGATGATGCCTTTTTAGTTTGCGTGGCGCCACCGTTCAGCCTGTGTCAATTGTACAGGGCAGGCTTTCCGTAGGCTGTTTCAAGGGCGACGCGCTTCGAGCGTGGCAGTCCTTTTACAACGAGCGCGTAGGAGTTATCGATCATGCGCTCGATTTCGCCTTTGGGAATGCTGCCGTCGAAAATGATCGTATTCCAGTGGCGTTTGTTCATATGGTAGCCGGGTACAACCGCGTCAAAAATATCTCGTAGCATGACCGCTTCATCAGGATCACATTTTAAGTTCATGTTTGTTTCGCTGTTCTCTTTATTGTCGTCAGTATTGTTGCCAGCATTGGCGCCCAGCGTTGCGAACATCTTCCCCTGCACTTTAAGCACCGCCACTTCCGGCCCAAAAGGAAAGTCTACAATGGCCTCTGGCTTGCTTAGCAAGTAGCGTTTGGCTTCAGCAGGACTCATAAACTGTTGATGTAGTTTACTGCCAGATCTGGGAAATCAGTGAACAGCCCGTCTACGCCTGCGGTTACTAGAAACAGTTCCAGCAGCTCGTCGAAGCGTGTGATGCCCTTGGGTAATTCGTCTTTGCGAAAGGTATAAGGATGCACCAGCAGATTATGGCTATGGGCGTCGGCTACCAGATCACTAATGATTGGCACGCCTTCTTTAGTTTTGCCCTCATATATCTGGTGTAGCCACGGGCCAATGCCCTGTGCGTAGGTGGCTACTTCGGCAAGGCCTGTCGGTGAACGCATCGCTGTGTAATCGACTGCGCCATCTTCGCCCCAGGCGTTCTCACCAATAAGCTGGATCAGTGGCAGTGGCGTATTCAAATCATTGCGTAGCCGGCGCAGCGTTTTATCGTCAAAGCACTGCAGGTAAACCTGGTCTGTGCGCCCTGCATATCCGCTGTTTTCTAAATCTTCGAGCACAGCAACAGCAATATCGAGCCCCTCATTGGTGTGCCACTGCGGTGACTTAAGTTCTACATAAATTCCGGTTTTCTTTCCTGTGCTTTCGTCCAGCCCTTGGATCAGTGCGATCTCTTGTGCCAGTGTAGGAATTTGGAACGATGTTTCCTGCAGCGGGAATCGAGACGGATACACCGCAATTTCATTGCCGTTAGCATCTGTTCGCGAGCGTTCGTGCAGGCGAAGGCTGTGTAGCTCATCCAAATCGAAATCGATGGCGTAAAACCGGCCATCTTTGCGCGCGCGCTTTGGATACTTTTGAGCAACATCGGTTGTACTTTCCAGGTGAATATCGTGAAGCACAACCGGGACGCCGTCTTTGCTGAGTACAACGTCCTGTTCGAGGTAGTCTGCCCCCATGGCATGGGCGACAGCCTTGGACGCGAGGCTATGTTCTGGTAAATAGCCACTAGCACCGCGGTGTGCAATTACGATAGGTTGTTGTTTTGCCATTGCAAGCTCGCCGTTGTCATATGAGCGCAGTTTACGCTGGAAGCCCCCCGTAACCCAAGCGTGAGTATTGCAGAAGTTCGTTGTAGAAAAAACAAACTGCAGAGGAAGGTAAGTCATGACAGTTGCATTTGATCAGGTAGTGGTCGCAGTTCCGGATCTCGACGTCGCTGCCGCAGACTATGAGCAGCTTTTCGATTGCGAACTGCGCAAACTTCAGCACGCTGATCAAGCGGGGCAGTTTTTACTGCCTTTGGCCAATACGTGCGTCGCTATAGTGCAGGCCGATGTGGAGGCGCCAGCCGTTGCCGGCTTGGTAATGCGATCGTCTGATCACCAGGGCGCAGAGTTGTCAGTTCCCAATGCATTGGGCTTAAGCATAGAGGTTTGCGATGCGCATCAGGTAAGTAATGGCGAGCCCCTGCCAACGCTTTCTAAACAGCAACTCTCGGTTGATCACGTTGTGTTGCGTACCAACGATGCCGATGCGTGTATCGACCTGTTTCAAAACAGACTGGGCGTCCGCCTGGCATTAGACAAAACCGTTGAAAAATGGGGTGGCAGAATGTTGTTTTTCCGCTCCGGAAAAATGACGCTAGAGGTTATCGCGAGTGATCAAGTCGATGTGCCAGCGTTTTGGGGAATTGCGTATCAATGTGCCGACATCGAAGCGTTCTGCGCTCAAGCCAGTCAGCGTGGCGTTACCGTTTCAGAGATCCGCGAAGGCAGAAAGCCGCAAACGCTAGTGGCAACAATAAAAAGCCACTGCCTGGGTATTCCAACTCTGCTGATACAGCAGTTGGTGTAGGGTTTAGGGTCTAGGCATTCGAAGATAATAGTCTAGTAGGCAGCGCCTAGCCGGTAGGCGTAAGTCACTCAGAAGGGCTTTGTGTCGAGTATCTCAGCCTTCCGAGAAAGCAAAGCCCTTCTGAGTGACTTACGCCGGGACACCCCAAAAGCCCAATGCCTATGTGACAAAAAAAGGCGCATATCAAATGCGCCCATGTGCTTAAGCATCAACGACAAAACCAAACCTTAGCAGCAACTACTAAGGCCTGCGTTCAGTGTTTAGCTTTTCACCTGCATTTTAATGGTGCTCTCGGTGGCCTTCCCGTAAGGAGGCAGCATTCCACCCAGCTTGGCAATATTGATACTAGCCTGACTGTAGATTGATTTAGCGTGACTGAACGTTTGAAAGCCATTCTCGCCGTGATAAGAACCCATGCCGCTGGGGCCAACGCCGCCAAAGGGAAGCTCTTCCTGCATTACGTGCATGATCACATCGTTAACGCAGAAGCCGCCAGAAGTCGTTCTGCTGATAAGCGCAGTTTCTTCCTCTTTGTCCTCACCGAAGTAGTATGCCGCAAGGGGGCGTGGCTTGCTGTTAATGTAGTCGATGGTTTCTTCAAAGTTGCTGTAGGTTTTAATCGGCAATACCGGCCCAAATAGTTCTTCTTCCATCACCGTCAGATCATCCGCCGGCTCAAGAATTAGCGTGGGTGGAATTTTCAGTGTGCCTTCCTGCGCAGAAAAATCTTCATTGGCCGGGTTGATAGGAATGATTTTCTGATTGCGTGCTTCAGCTTCTTCCAAATAGCCGTTGAGTCGCTTGTAGTGACGCTGATTAATAACGGAAGTGTACTCATTGTTGTCTAGCAGTTTGGGGTACATGGCAGCGACTGCGTTTTGTGCAGCTTCAATGACCTCTGGCAACTTTTCCTCGGGTACGTAAAGATAATCAGGCGCGAGACAAATCTGGCCAGCGTTGAGTGTTTTACCCATCATGATGCGGCCAAGGCTTTTTTCTATGTCTGCCGTGCGAGAAATGACAACTGGAGATTTGCCGCCGAGTTCCAGAGTTAGTGGCACAAGGTTGCGCGAAGCAGCGGCCATGATGTGGCGTGCGATAGACGTGGCGCCGGTAAATATCATGTGATCGAAAGGTAGGCCGGAAAACGCCTGGCCTACTTCTGGGCCGCCATCAAAAATGGACACTTCCATTGGGTCATAAAATTCTTTCACTAAGTCAGCCATTACAGCAGAAGTGGCGGGGGTAAACTCTGACGGCTTTATCATCGCCCTGTTGCCCGCAGCCAACACGCCTGCCAGCGGCGCAAACACCATATTGACTGGAAAGTTCCAGGGAGCAATGATTCCAACGACGCCAAGTGGCTGATACTCAATGCGTGAACGTCCGCCCATCAGGTTCATGGGGAACATGGTTGGGCGTTTCTGTGGCTTCATCCAGCTGCGCAGATGTTTGATCGCATGCTTCATGGGCGCGATACCGGCACCTACATCGGTGAGCAGGCTGACTTCGCGCGGTCGGCAGGTAAAATCTGCGTTAAGCGCCTCTACCAGCTGGTCGCTATACTTCACAAGGCCATCGACCCCGCGCTGCAGGCGATCTATCCGCGTTTCGGCAGTGACAACGCCTTCCTTAATATAGTCTTGGCGCATAGTGTCCAAGGCGGCTTTCATGGTTTCTTCGAGATCGCTAACATCGAGCATCTGCTGGGGAGCGTTCATGATCTTATCCTCGCGCAATAAGTGATTACTGAACTGGTTTTGACAACCCAGAAGTATAGTCGCGGGTTGGCCAAATATTAACCGCCAATACGGGTTATATCTGGCCAGTGTGCCTGCTCTGGAGTTTCACGCTTCTGTTTTGCTGGCTAAGGCTTACCTGTTTGGGCAAAAGCCCCTGCATAAAGTTGGCAAAAGGCTTTCGAGTTGCTATTAATTGCGCATGAATGAAAACCAGCTAGCCAATGACGACCGAACACCCTCTCCACCGTATGGATATTCTCGACCATGCACGCATACCCGAGAAGAGCAAATCCATATTGTGGCGGAGTTCCATGCCAACAAAATTCGCCCAAGCCGAATCGCCTACCGTGTGGGTATCGATATCGCTTTTATTGAAGCGTTAATCGCCGGTGAAACGGAGGCCAAACGCTTCCCAGCACTGGTCAAGCGCTACCGCCGAAATCGTTACCAACAGCGCATGGCAGACTCGACTCGTCGCAACGGTGTTGCGCGGTTCGAGATGCAGCAGGTGATTGA
Source organism: Halioglobus sp. (assembly GCA_045106775.1). Classification (GTDB taxonomy): domain Bacteria; phylum Pseudomonadota; class Gammaproteobacteria; order Pseudomonadales; family Halieaceae; genus Marimicrobium. Next base: position 9,980 of record JBGCFE010000181.1, on the reverse strand, counting down.
GCGTGAGTTTCAGCAGGAAGTTGAGCTATAGTGCCCCGCGTTAAACCACGATATAAAGGAGCACTGTAGTGAGCGATACGATACAGCGATGGCATGAGATGATGGCGTCGGGTTCTATGGAAGGTCTTGAAGAAATCCTCGATCCTGATTGCGTGTTTCTTTCACCGGTGGTGCATACACCGCAGGAGGGGCGGGACATCACCATGCTCTATCTCTCAGGCGCATCGCAGGTTCTGGGGAACAACTTCAAGTATGTGAAAGAGGTTGTTACACCAACCCATGCAGTACTGGAGTTCGAGTGCGAGGTGGATGAAATCCTGGTGAATGGCGTTGACATTATGACCTTCAACGAGGCGGGCAAGATTACTGAGTTTAAAGTGATGGTGCGGCCACTCAAGGCGGTTAACAAAGTGCATGCGCAAATGAAAGCGATGCTAGAGAAGTTGTCGGGCTAGTATTTGCAGCCGCTAAAAAGAGCTTTCAGTGATGTCCAAGCCAATCATTATCGGAATCAGCGGCGCTTCAGGTATCGTTTACGGGCTGCGAGCGTTACAGCTGTTGAAAGACAATGGCGTGCCCACACACCTTGTTATGAGTAAGTCGGCCCGTTTAACGCTCCAGTATGAAATGGATATGGCGGCCGCAGATTTAGAGGCGCTTGCCACCCAAGTGCACTCTCCAGGAAACATCGGCGCGTCGATAGCAAGCGGCTCCTTTCCAACGGCGGGAATGCTGATAGCACCTTGCTCTGTGCGCACAATGTCTGAAATAGCGACAGGCGTTACGTCTACGTTGTTAACACGCGCTGCTGATGTGGTGTTGAAAGAGCAACGCAAGCTGGTGCTCATGATTCGAGAGACACCGCTACACACCGGTCATCTACGCACCATGACAAGCTTATCTGAAATGGGCGCCGTCATTGCGCCACCTGTGCCCGCTTTTTATTCGCGGCCAGAAACCATTGACGACATCGTTACGCAAAGCGTTGGCCGAGCGCTGGATATTTTTGATATCCATCTTGATTCTGTTCATCGCTGGCAGGGCGAATAGCCAGTAGCATCTTTTTTCTTTAGCCCCACTCGAAGTCTCCAACTGAGGATTATCATGGCCACGTCTTTGTTCGATTTAGCCGGTAAAGTTGCCCTTGTCAGCGGTGCCAGCCGTGGCATTGGCGAAGAAGTAGCGAAGCTTCTGGCGCAGCAGGGCGCGCATGTCATTGTCTCTAGCCGCAAGCTTGAAGACTGCACCGCTGTAGCGCAGGATATTTTGTCCGCCGGCGGCAGTGCCGAAGCATTCGCCTGCAACGTTGGTAACATGGATCACATTGCGGAAATTTTTGCACACATTCGCAGTACCCATAATCGTTTGGATATCTGCGTTAACAACGCCGCGACCAACCCCTACTTCGGACACATCCTCGATACAGATTTAGGTGCCTACAACAAGACGGTAGAGGTCAACGTACGTGGTTACTTCTTCATGTCTATTGAAGCTGGGAAGCTAATGCGCGATAACGGTGGTGGCGCCATCGTTAACACCGCCTCGATTAATGCACTGCAACCCGGCCCGATGCAGGGAATTTATTCGATTACCAAAGCGGCGGTTGTCAATATGACAAAGGCATTTGCCAAAGAGTGTGGCGGTATGGGTATTCGCTGCAATGCACTGCTTCCCGGGCTGACCAAAACCAAATTTGCTGGCGCGCTATTTACTAACGATGATATTTATCAGATGGCAGTGCAGGGTATTCCCATGGGCAGGCACGCCGAGCCAGAGGAGATGGCGGGCACGGTTTTGTATCTCGTATCCGACGCCAGTAGCTATACCAACGGAGAGTGTATTGTGGTTGATGGTGGAATGACACTTTGATAGTTCAGCGTATTTTTCTTTTTAGCATAGGCGCCAGTGATGAGTGATCATTCGCTTCCTCAACAATTGCTTCAGGATTGTCACCACATGGGACGCCTGGGTTCTTGCGAACTGTTTTTACAGCGCAATGCGGCTTTGCCGTGGTTTATTGTGTATCCCAGCACGCAGCTGCACGATGTGTTGGATTTGCCAACGGAGTCTCTACACGCAGTGCTGGCAGAGTGCGCCAAGGTGTCGGCTTTTTTAAAGGAAACGCTGGGTTACACCAAGGTCAACTTCGCAGGCTTAGGCAACGTGTTTCCCGATATGCATTTACATATTGTGGGCAGGCGCGAAGGCGATGCCTGCTGGCCGCAACCTATCTGGGGTAATCTTCCCGAGGGCGATACTTACACCGATGAACTGCTGCGCGAATGGCGTGTGCAGTTGCAAGAGGTGACAGGGCTGCAGGTGGCAGACTAAAGCCATGACGAGCGTATCGGTGCCGTCGAAGAAACGCGTTGTTGTTACTTACCCCATGTCAGAAGCATTGCTCGAGCCTCTAACACAGGTCTGCGATGTTTTTGTATTACCTGCCTCCGAGTCATTGCAGGCATCGTCGCTCATTGGCCCCAACGTGCACGGCATACTTTGCCTTTTGACCGATACAATAGATGGGCACTTGCTGTCGCGATTGCCTGATCTTGAATTCGTATCCAGCGTGTCGGTAGGTGTCGATCATATTGATGTTCAAGCGTTAAGTGATAAAGGTGTTGCGATTGGGAACACGCCGGGTGTGCTAGTAGATGCCACAGCGGAAACAGCTTTCGCATTGTTGCTGGCGGCTGCAAGGCGTGTTCCTGAAGCAGATCGTTTTGTTAGAGACGGCCTATGGCAACCGGAAAACCGCTGGTCGCCGGACTTTTTTTTGGGCAAACAGGTGAGCGGTTCGACATTGGGTATTGTCGGTATGGGCGCCATTGGTCAGGCGGTAGCAACACGCGGTCAGGCCTTTGCAATGGATGTGATTGGGTGGACGCCCTCCGGTAGAGAGGTGGCTGGCATTGAGAGCGTATCATTCGACGCGCTGTTGGCGCGTAGCGATTTCTTAAGTGTTCACGTTGCGCTTGTCGATGCAACGCGTAACTTGCTAAGCGCAGAAAATATCGCAAAGATGAAATCGGGTGCTGTTCTGATCAACACAGCGCGCGGCGGTATTGTTGATGAGCAGGCGTTGTTCGAATCATTGCGCACCGGGCATTTGTTCGCCGCAGGTATCGATGTGTTTGCCAGCGAACCTGTCGAGCCAGAAAACCCGTTGCTCACTTTGGACAACGTTGTGCTAACGCCGCATATCGGCAGCGCAACGGCCACTACGCGTTCTCAGATGCTTCGTTTGGCCCTGGAGAATGCCGTTGCCGCGACAGCGGGACAGCCTATGGCGCACTGTGTCAATCCGCAGGTTTACACACCGGCTAGAGATTAGCCGCCAGCGCTTAGGTGCGGGTTCGTTTTTAGGGATTAGCTACTTCCGGTAGCGAACGCAGGGCCCTTGGTATCGCATCGCTCAAACTTTTGTCGATTTGATTGTCTCCCAGCCGGTTCGTGTTGGACACTATCTCGGCGAGCGTCACCTCCCAGATCAACCGTTGAGTGGTGGAGTCGCGAAAGCGTAATTGAAGTTCTTTGGTCTCTTTGACACCGGCTAGCGCGATGGCGTTGTCGCGGCTCGCTTGATCGATCTTGCGGTTGATCGTGGTCGGTGGATAGTAAGTAATGTTGCTTGCCGCATCACCGGCTACGCCGTCCCGGGTTCCGAAACCATAGCGATAATCGACAGTAAACTGGGCTTTCTGCTGATGGAGTTGGTAGCCCTTGTCTTCCAGTGCTGTCTCAACGGCTTTGCGGACAGTCGGGTCAAAAGCGCGCTCGGGAATGGTGATAGAGGAGCCCAGGGGGGCTGGCACTCTGGCCCACGCATAATACTGGTAGGCCTTGCCGACAAATTCGTCAGTTGAAGCGGGCTGAATATCGACAGGGCTGCAGGCAGTAATGGCTATTGTTGCACCTACTAACGCGAGCTTATTCATCCAACCTGTCGCGCCAGGATTCGCTGTTTCGAGAGCCATAGTTATTCCTTTCGGGTTTTCGAATTGTGTGTTGAGCTGCCAGTGCCGCCGGCTGGCGCCTGCGATAGTGCCAGCCTAGCAAGGCACTCGCGCATGGCCGTGCCTCAATTGTGTAAATTTGTGGGGTGATTTAGATGTTACCGTTTGTTAGCATCTTGCATCATAACTACAAGTTATTTCTAGGGGTGAGAAATGATTTCCAGGAAACTGATCCGCACAGATCTTAATCTGCTTGTGGCACTGCAGATCCTGCTTGAGGAGCGCAATGTCACCAGGGCCGCGGAGCGTTTGTCTGTTTCTCAGCCGGCTTTAAGTAAAACGCTGCAAAAGCTAAGAGATTCTTTCGATGACGAGCTTTTTACGCGGACTGCCCATGGGCTAGTGCCGACACCGCGCTCAGAAGAACTGGGCCGCGAGCTTCCTCTTCTTCTTGAAACTGTAGAGCGTGTGCTGGGTGATACTGATTTCAGCCCCGATACCTATGCTGGCAGCTTTAAGTTGTTAATGCCGCCTATTTTGTGCGAATCACTGCTTCCAAATCTCATGGCCGATCTCGCTGTGATCGCACCCCATGTGCAAATCATCATGGCCGAAGTACCGCCGGATTATCAGGATCAACTGAAAAAAGGTGAAGCGGATTTCGCAGCCTTTGTTGCGCTGGAGACAGACCGCGATATCCACGCTGAGCCAATCGCTGCGATTGCGCCAAGGTGCTACATGCGCCTCGATCATCCACTGGCAGACAAGGAAATGGATCTGCAGGATTTTCTCGCCTACCCCCATTTGCGGTTGTACCTACCTGGCCTTACGCGGCAGAACACCAGCATGGTAGATGACGTGCTTGGTCAGTACGGTGTGCATCGGGGTATTGTGCTTGAAACAACACAGTTCTCGTCGGCGGTAGGTGTGCTGACACGCACAGATACCCTGCTGGTTGCCAATGCCGGTTTCCAGGAAGGCGGGCTATACCGCGAGCGCATTACCGGTCAGGAAATGCCCGCAGAGCTGCAGCGTATGATACGCAACACGCACAGCGGCAACCGAGGCAAGATGTCACTGATGCGTCACACGCGTACATCGCGTAGCGCGCCGCATCAATGGATGCGATCTCTTCTGATGAAGCACCTCACTAACTCCGCAGATGTGGTTCCGGCAGATGCCGCCCCCAAGGCTTTAGTGTCGGACGGAGCGGCGGTAAGCGCGGGGTGATATCCCCACGGTTTTGGTAAAAAGCCGCGAAAAGTAGAGCTGATCCTCATAGCCTAGCGCTGCAGCAACGCCTTTTACGCTCAGGGCGGTGCTATCGAGTAAATGACAAGCATGCTCCATTTTCATATTTAGAAAGTGCCTGACCGGTGAATAACCGGTCAGCGCTTTGTATTTAGCGATGAAATGAAAGCGCGACAAATTTGCCGCCTTGGCGAGTACTTCCAGCGTTAGCGGTTGAGAAATGTTCTCTCGCATAAAGTTCTGCAGAGCCTCTAAGTCGAAGCTGTGCTGGCTGATGGCTTTGGTCTGGCGCATCTCCAGTGCCACAGCGGTGAGTAAGTGACGTAGCTGGTTTGCAGCGTTGATAAATGCGTGGCTGTTGTACCCCGTTCTTTGAACCGCCAGTAAACCGCGAAAATTTGCAATAAGCTGTGGTGAAATGCCGGCATGGACGACCGGAGGCGATTGCTCCGTCTGCCCGAGAAACTGGTTAAACACCGCGGCACTGCCTCCTTGGAAGTGCACCCAGTAAATGGACCAGGGGTCGTCGTCATGTGCGCGATACTCATGGGGCAACCCTTGGGGCAATAGTAATACCTCGCCTGCGGTGATCTCTCCCTGCCAATCGCCGACCAGGGCGCTTCCTCTTCCCTCTACGCAATAAATTAGCAGGTTGTCGTCGTGCTGTTGTCGCTGCATACGATGGGATTCGGCGCGGGGGTAAAACCCCATCGCCGTTGGGTAGCACTCTTTTGTTAGCGGGTGCCGCGCGAGTTCCTCGAGCATAAAGGATGGCGTAAGGAAACGAATGCCGTTTTCAGGCAGCGGCCACTTGGAGGGCGCGCTCATCGTACCGGCGCCTGACTGTGCTGACGGTTATCATTCATAGGGTACGCAATATAGTCCATATAATGCGCAATTTCCTCCCTTTGTGGCCCACAGGCGGCGCGCTACGCTGGTGCATTAGCGTTGATCAACTAGTCTTACGCCTACGCGCGCCCTGCATTAGGGCGTGTTGTCGAGCCAAGCTGCATGACGAGGAGTCAGAAACGATGGAAGACAATCAGGAATTAGCGGCCGCACGTGAAGAAATCGCTGCGATGATAGAGCGCGCGCAAGTCGCTCAGAAACAAATCGAGCATTACACACAGGAGCAGGTTGATGAGTTGATCACTGCAATGGTGTGGGCAGTTGCGCGTGAAGATCGCTCTGAGGAAATAGCGCGGTTTACGGTTGAAGAAACTCAGCTAGGCAACTACGAAGGGAAATTTCTGAAAATCCATCGCAAAACGCGCGCCACGTTAATGGATATTATCCACGATAAGTCCGTTGGGGTTTTGGAAGAAGATCTAGAGCGGAACATCGTAAAGATCGCCAAACCAGTGGGTGTGATCGGAGCGTTGTCACCGTCTACCAACCCTGAAGCCACGCCAGTTATTAAATCGATTTCCGCGGTAAAAGGGCGCAATGCGATTATTATCGCTCCGCACCCGCGTGCAAAGTTAACGAACAAAAAAATCTGCGATTACATGCGCGAGGCGATTACTGCCATGGGCGCCCCCGCTGATTTAGTGCAGAGCATCGATATTCCATCATTGGACAAAACCAATGAATTGATGGCGCAGTGCGATAGAATTTTGGCGACAGGCGGCGGCGCTATGGTTTCCGCAGCCTATTCTTCAGGCACGCCTGCGCTGGGCGTTGGTGTGGGCAACGCAGTCATTACTGTGGATGACACGGCAAACCTGGACGAAGCCGCTGAGAAAATTCGTATTTCTAAAACACTGGATCTAGCGGCGTCCTGTTCGTCCGATAATTCGGTGCTGGTTTTCGAATCTGTTTATGATGAGTTTGTAGAAAAACTAAAAGCCGAAGGCGGTCACGTATTGTCTGGTGAGGAAAAGAACAAGCTGCAAAATGTGCTTTGGGAAGATGGCCACATTAATGCCTCTATCGTTGCACAGCCGGCCGTAGTGATCGCAGGGAAAGCGGGGTTTGATTTACCCGAAGGTCGCCAGTTTATGATTATTCCTGAAACTGGCGCGGGCCCAGATTACCCGTTCTCGGGTGAAAAACTGACGGTGACAATGGCATTCTACAAAGTCAAAAATATCGATGAGGCGATTGATCTGACTAATCGCATTCAGGCTTATCAGGGGCAGGGCCACAGTTGCGGCATTTACTCCTACAATGATGACAACATCATGAAGCTTGCCAATGCCACGCGCACCTCCCGTGTGATGGTTAACCAGCCGCAGGCTGCTTCTAACAGCGGTAATTTGTGGAACGGCATGCGGCAAACGTTTTCTCTGGGCTGTGGCTCATGGGGCGGCAACAGCATTAACCACAACATTACTTGGCGCGATCTCATTAACGAAACTTGGGTTTCGCGCCCGTTGGAAAAAACCAAAGAGCTGCCTTCGGATGAAGAGCTGTTCGGCGCTGTGATGAATAAATTTTAATGCGCTTGCAACGCTAAGGAGCGCCTTATGGATTTTTCCCTGTCAGAAGATCAGCTGGCCTTTGCCGAGAGTGCGCGGGCTTTTTCCGAAGGCGTGCTGGCACCTGGCGCAGCAACCTGGGACGAAGAAGCGATATTCCCCAAAGATGCATTACGCCAGGCCGGCGAGCTTGGGTTCATGGGCATGTACACACCGGAAACAGCCGGTGGGCTGGGTATGAATCGCCTCGATGCGAGCCTGATTGTGGAAGAGCTGGCTAAAGGCTGCACAACCACCGCCGCTTTTCTCACTATTCACAATATGGCCACCAACATGATCGGCAAATACTGTTCGCAAACAGTGATCGATCAATGGTGCCCCGAATTAGTAGAGGGCACGCGATTAGCCTCCTACTGCTTGACAGAGCCCGGTGCGGGTTCCGATGCTGCATCGTTGCGCACCAGCGCAGAGCGCGATGGTGATGAATACGTGGTCAACGGCAGCAAAGTGTTTATTTCAGGCGCAGGTGAAACCGATGTGCTCGTAGTGATGCTGCGAACAGGGGCTGCCGGGCCAAAGGGTATTTCCGCGTTGTTGATCCCCGCAGATGCCCAAGGCATTACCTACGGTAAAAAAGAAGACAAAATGGGTTGGAACGCGCAGCCCACTCGCACCATCACCTTCGACAATGTGCGGGTGCCTATCGCCTACCGATTGGGTGAAGAAGGACAGGGCTTTTCCATCGCAATGGAAGGCCTTGATGGCGGGCGTATCAATATTGCCACCTGTAGCGTGGGCACCGCGCAGCAAGCGCTGGAAGAAGCCACTGCTTATGTTCAGGAGCGCAAGCAGTTCGATACAGCGATTGCAGATTTTCAGGCAACCCAGTTTAAGCTCGCTGACATGCTCACTGAGTTGGTGGCGGCCAGACAAATGGTGCGGCTTGCAGCTCACAAACTGGATACAGGCGATTCACAGGCGTCTACCTACTGCGCTATGGCCAAACGTTTTGCGACAGACGTTGGTTTTGCTGTGTGCAATGACGCGCTGCAGTTATTCGGTGGGTATGGCTATATCCGCGAGTACCCCATGGAGCGTCATGTTCGCGACACACGGGTCCATCAAATTTTGGAAGGAACTAACGAAGTGATGCGCGTAATCGTCTCGCGCAAATTATTAATGGAAGGCGCCTTGGAGGTGATCAAGTGAGTTTGAGCAGCAGCGACAAGTTAAAAGTAGAAATACACGGGCATACCGCTCAGGTAACGATTGATAACCCGGGCGCCAATACCTGGGACACGGAAAGTTTGCCAGCCCTAAAAGAGCTGATCGTTAAGTTGAACGCCGACGACAACATCTATGCGTTGGTACTGACTGGCGAAGGTGAGAAGTTTTTCTCGGCAGGTGCGGATCTCAAGTTGTTTTCTGATGGCGACCCCAACACAGCGATGAAAATGACTAAGTACTTTGGCGAGGGCTTTGAAACGCTGGCAGATTTTCGCGGTGTTTCTATTGCAGCCATCAACGGCTTTGCAATGGGTGGCGGCCTTGAAGTTGCACTGGCCTGCGACATCCGTATTGCTGAAACGCAGGCACAGATGGCTCTACCTGAGGCTAAAGTGGGTTTGCTGCCCTGTGCCGGTGGCACACAGCGCTTGTCCTGGTTGGTGGGAGAGGGGTGGGCTAAGCGAATGATACTGTGCGGCGAGCGTATTAACGCAGAGACAGCGATGCGCATTGGGCTTGTTGAGGAAGTAGTGGGTACGGGCGAAGCATTGGCTGCTGCGATGGCGCTCGCTGAGCAGGCCGCAGAGCAAAGCCCAACGTCTGTTCGTTTTTGTAAGGAGCTAGTGCACTCAGGCCGTGATTCGGTGATTGCCGCAGGCTTGCAGGGCGAGCGCGATAAGTTTGTAGATTTGTTTTCTACCAATGATCAGCGTGAAGGCGTGAATGCCTTTCTGGAAAAGCGTAAGCCCGTTTGGACGAACAGCTAGTTTGCCGAAAACGCAACGCATACTAAAATAGTAGAGAGAGCTTAGAAAGCGTATGTCAGAACAACCTGTTCTATTTGAAGAAATGGCTGCTAGCAGCGGCAAAGTTGGCCGCGTCACCCTTAGCGTTGCTGCTACGTTAAATTCATTGACGCTGGAGATGGTGGATTTGCTTCAGGCAAAGCTAGATGCCTGGGCAAAGGATGATTCAATCGCGGCGATCTTCATCGAAGGTGCAGGCGAAAAAGCGTTCTGCGCCGGCGGTGATGTGCAGGCTTTACATGCGTCAGCGGTAGAAACGCCGGGTGGCCCCTGCACTTACGCGGAGGATTTTTTCGCCCGCGAATACCGTATGAACTACA
>JBGCFE010000180.1:0-12166 GCA_045106775.1 Halioglobus sp. | reverse complement strand
ATGAGCCGCGAAAAGTTTTTTTCTGCACTCGACAAAGGGTTCGGGTTTTGCGATGTAGTGCTGGGTTGGGACTCTAATGATCAACTCTATGAGAACCCGGGCGTAGATTTTACTGGCTGGCATACGGGCTACCCCGATGCCCCGGTAAAGATCATCCCTTCAACCTGCCGCGAAATTCCCTATGAACCGCAAACGCTTCTGTTTTTAGCGCAGTTTGCTGAGCCGGCAGACGGGGTGTGCCCCCGCGCACTGCTGGAGCGAGTCATCCAGAAAGCCAAGCATCTTGGCTTCTCTGCTAAAGCAGCTTTCGAATACGAGTTTTTCTTGTTCAACGAAACGCCTGATACGGTGCGTGAAAAAGGCTATCAAAACCTGCAACCGGCAACGCCGGGTTTCTTCGGGTATTCAATGCTGCGCAACAGCGTACATTCCGATTGGTATCAGGATTTTCTGGAACTCGCCGAACGTATGGATTTTCCCCTGGAAGGCCTGCACACCGAAACAGGCCCCGGCGTATTAGAAGCCGCTATCACCGTAGATGAAGCAGCCAGTGCTGCAGATAAGGCAGCACTTTTTAAAACCTTCACCAAGGTATGGGCACAGCGCAACAACATGATGGCTACGTTCATGGCACGCTGGTCGGGCGACTACCCCGGACAAAGCGGGCACATTCATCTTTCGCTCTACGACGCCCGAAGTGGTACCTCAGCTTTTTACAATGAGGCCAAACCGCATGGCATGAGTCAAATACAGCGTCAGTTCATTGCCGGCCAACAACGTCTGATGCCCGATCTACTGGCAATGTTTGCGCAAACCATTAACGCCTACAGCCGCCTGGTACCCGGCTTTTGGGCGCCTACCGATGCCACATGGGGAATCGAAAACCGCACGACAGCGCTGCGCGTGATTCCAGGTTCCGCCAAATCTCAGCGCGTGGAATATCGCCTTGGATCAGCTGACGCTAACCCCTACATTGCTTTAGCCGCCGCGCTGGGTGCGGGCCTGATGGGAATCGAAAATGGCTGGGAGCCGGAAGAGCCTGTGTCGGGCAATGCTTACGAGCAATCGCACCCAGAGCATCTAGCCTTGCCGCAAACACTACATGAGGCAGCACAAAGACTACGCAACTCAACGGCAGCGCGGGATCTTTTTGGCCCGGAATTTGTTGAGCACTACGCAACCACGCGCGAATGGGAAGAACGCGAGTTTCGCAAGCACATCACCGACTGGGAAATGCAACGCTACTTTGAAATTATTTGAGTCTTGGTAATGGAAACTTTGAACGAATTTGCGCATTTACACACTAGCTGGAATTACCCAACGGCCATTAGCGTGGGCCCAGACAGCGTTAAACAACTGAGCAACCTGTGCGCGCAGTACGGCATTAAAAACCCTCTGCTGGTAACCGACCCGGGTATTGCTGCATTAGACACCACCAAGGACATTACAGCTTCCCTCTCTGGGTCTGACACGGGTTCGTTAGGCCTGGGCATTTTTAGTGAGGTAAAGAGCAACCCCACAGGCGAAAACGTAAGCGCTGGTGCAGAGGTTTATAACCGCGGCGCGCACGACGGCATTATCGCGCTGGGCGGAGGCTCGGCATTAGATGCCGGTAAAGCCATTGCGATGGTTGCCGGCCAAACAGGCAGCCTGTTTGATTACGCAGATGAAGACGGCGCTTCACCCATCGAAGGCGCTGCAGTCGCTCCTGTTATCGCCATACCAACCACGGCCGGCACCGGATCAGAAGTAGGTCGCGCTTCGGTTATCACCGATTCCGTTCAGCAGCGCAAACGAATTTTGTTTCACCCAAGAATGCTCCCTGTGCAGGTCATACTCGACCCAATACTCACACTGGGCCTTCCTAAACACCTCACTGCAGCCACTGGTATGGATGCCCTTTCCCACAATTTGGAAGCGCTGTGCGCAAATGGTTTCCACCCAATGGCAAAAGGCATTGCGCTAGAAGGCATTGCATTAGTGCAAGAGTATCTGCCCAGGGCTGTTACTGACGGGAACGACATAGAGGCGCGTACCAACATGCTAGTGGCTTCCAGTATGGGTGCAACGGCCTTTCAACGCGGGCTCGGCGCTATGCACGCCCTATCACACCCACTGGGTGCACTGTACGATGCCCACCACGGGCTGCTTAACGCCATCGTCATGCCCTATGTGCTGATTGCAAATAAACCTGCTATTACGCAAACGCTGGCGGACGCCGCCCGAGCACTGGGCTTACCGCAGCACACGTTTCAGGGTTTTTTAGATTGGATACTGGCCCTGCGAGCGCAGCTGGACATTCCTCACAGCCTTCAAGACATTGGCATCGATGCATCTGATGCTAAAAGAGTCGGAGAGATGGCTGCTGCAGACTCAACGGCTGCAGGTAACCCTATCGCGTTTAAGCCCGGCGAATACAGCGCCTTGTTCGAACGGGCTGTACTGGGCGACATAAGCCAACGCTAATCCGGATGCGCTAGAGCTAAATAGTTTTACCCAAATCGGCCATATAAACGGCACCATGCACCGCCTTTGCATCTTCCGAAGCAATAAACGCAATCACGGCAGCGATATCTTCCGGTTCAGACATGCCACGCTTACCGGCGGTAGTCATGATCAAATCAAAATCAGCATTTTCTGGCATCCCCACTTTGCCGATCTGGGGCGTATTCGTACCGCCCGGGCAAACCGCGTTAATACGTACGCTTTCATTGATAAATTCCAACGCCAACGATTTTGTAAGCCCGATAAGGCCATGCTTAGCGCTGCAGTAGGTGGCTGAATACGGCTGCCCCTCTACACTGGCGAGGGAACCCACGTTAACTACATTGCCGTTATTGTTGATCAGCTCGGGCATCGCTGCCTGAGTCAGGAAAAAACTGCCCCCAAGATTGGTTGCAATGTCGGCATGCCATGTCTCTTCGGTAATGTCACTCAGTGGGCGAAACACGTGTTGGCCCGCGCAATTGATAAGCACATCCAGACGACCGTAATGCGCCAGGCACTGTTCTATTGCTCCTTTGCAGGCAGCGGGGACCGTAATATCACACTGCGCTACGGCCATATCACCGCCAGCACTCTCCACGCTCTCTAAAGTGGCCCCCAAGCCACTCTCATCGCGGCCTAACCCGAATACACGCCCTCCTTCGGAAGCAATCTTTTTGGCCGTCGCCGCACCAATACCTGAGGATGCGCCGGTGACCAGAACCACTTTTTCAACAAATCGACTCATTATTTACTCACTTAAAAACCAACACTATCTCGCCATAAACGGTACATACGTGGGCGCTGTGTGTGAAGGCGCAAAGAACCAACTCTCTAACGCATAACGCTCCTGTGACAAATGTTCACCAATCGCGGTGCGGTGCACCAACTTTTCGTCAAACATCACGGCATCACCCGGCGCAAACTGAGGCACTACTGATGAATACTTTTGAAGTAGTTCGTCGACCAATGGAGTGGGTAGCGATGCTCGCCCGTTTTCAGAATCAATTTCCAGCGTGCTTTCAAACCGATGCGGAATAATTTCTAAGCCGGATGCCGGTGTGGAACCGCCGCAGTCAGACAGTGACACCCAAATATTCATGGTACGCACGTCATCGCCTAAGAAGCTACCATCCTGATGCCAGCCGGCGTTGTCTTTGCTGGGAGCAACGGAGCGCAAAGTAGACTTTTGCAGCGATATTGCGGGTTCTTCGCCCAAATGCTCTGCGATAGCGTCGACGACACCCACCGATTGCAAATGCTCCAACACGTGCTGCATACCTAGCGGCGAATCCGCTAACCAGTTACCGCCCCTGCGCTGTGTGCGGTTGCGCAGCTGCCATTCGAATTTGCTATTGCCCTCATAGGGTTGATACCACGGGCTTTTAAACGGCCACCCCCTATCACTGTGCAGCCTCACTTCATTTTGCAGTTCGCGAATATCAGCCACTTGGGCGCTAGACAGTAAGCCGCGGATAATAAGCGCGCCGTGGTGCGCTACGGCGCCGCCAAGCATCGCTGCATCGAGCTGCTCAGGTTCTATCTCAGGAATCGTTTGGCGCATGTCTGGCAATGGGTCAGCATAGACAGGTGGCCACTGTGCGCGCCCTGCGTCACCTCCCTTTTCGATGGCAGCGGTGTGCCGCGCTTCGCGCCAGGTGAGAATGTCGCGCATAGCATCCGCTGAAACCCCGTTTTCTTGCGCTGATTGTGACACAACAGGTGCTTCCACTGCGGAAGCTTCAGCGGCGAGGCGGTTAATGCGTAGTAGTTTTTTAAGTCGTTCTAACATCGCAAGAACATGAGAAGTGAAGCAAGATTTTACACGTTTACTCCCCAGGTTTCATAGACCCGACAGCGGCCAATATTGCATCGGCCTCAGGGCGAAAGGCGGCGCGCCATGTGTTGACGCCGTTTGCGAAACACTTCAGGCAGAGAGCACCAACCTATATTCTCCGTCGCTCTCTCTAAGTACCTGGCTACTATTTAAACTCGCTTGCCTGCTGGCGATATCGAGCAGCTCTCCCCAGGGCTGGTAAAATGAAAACCCCCAATCGCTGTAAATCTGATAAATCGTCATGCTTTGCGTGTCTTTGGTCATGGGTAGCCAGTTCTCACCCATTCGCTTTAGGCTGACAAACAATTCGAAATGACCGTGCGCATCTGTCTTTAGCTCAGAACCCAACAATCGAGCCCCTCCTCCTGAAACGCCTTCAAGTGCTTTGCTGGAATAAACGCCGAATATCGTTCTATTCACGTTACCGAGACGCCCCCACACTCTGTAAACGCCCTGTGGATCGAGCTGGGTTCCAAGGTAGAGATTGTCTGGGTTTGGAAAACCATAGCCGGGCATGCTCAACAACAGCGGCTGATGCGGGTTGCCCTGAATCACGTCGGTGCGCAGGTAATGCACCAGGTTCTTGGCCAGATACAAGCTGGCTTCTGCACGATCAGTCTCTGTTTCTGCAATCGGCGTGTTGAGTAAGGCAGCTTCAATGGCCGACAGCTCAGCAATACCATTGGCCAGCGGCGTGTTGTGTTGCGCTTGCCGCTCTGCCAGCGCACCATTGCTGGCAAGGAAAAAGATCAGGCCAGCTATGGCTACCGCTCGAATACGCTTCATACCCAATTACCCGTTGGCCGAAACAAACCAAACGGCACCTGGCAGCACCAAACCACCGTCTTTGTAGTAAGGCGCCAGCACCTCTTCCATCGCACTGAACACCTTTTGTTGCACTGCATCCTCCACGCCCACTAGCAGCCGGCTTACCGGGCCGATGCCAGCCAACTCGCGAACGCTATCGGCAAGATTCAAATCTTGCCCAAAACGCACATCAATGATGTGGGGCGCTATTTCAATTGCAGAAAAACCGGCGCCCTCCAAAATGGAGCGCACGCGCGCTGGATCAGCAAACGAAAAAGGGCCAGGGGCATTCGGGTCTGCGGCCTCTGGCTTCTCTACGTATTGAAGGGCCGCCTGTATAGGTAGCAACGTCCAAGCATTGTCCGCTAGAGACTGCCAGCAGCAAAACGCTAGTCTGCCCGTATCTGATAAGGCGCTATGCAAATTTTGAAATGCCTGTGATGGATCATCAAAGAACATCACACCAAAGCGAGAAAAAAGTAGATCGAACGCGCCCGCTTCAAAGGTGTAGGTAGACGCGTCGGCATGCAAAAAATCCAGGCTAGCAGATTCGGAATCTGTTTCCGCCTTTTTCAACTGCGCGACCGCCAGCATGGGTGCTGAAACATCCACACCCAACACACTGGAACCGCCCTGCATACGCTGCGCCAGCATCAGGCTTTGGCTACCACCGCCGCAGCCAATATCGAGCGCTCGTTCACAGCGCTCTACAGCGGCGTGATCCAGCAGTGCAGCACAAACGGGCTCTAGTAAACGAGCCATAGTTTCGTCTTGTTGCGCCCAGCGTTTACCTGCGTCGCCATTCCAGTAATCTATTTGCTCTTTATTGCTCATAGGGCTTCTCTCCTAACTATGCATCACCGGTAAGGGCTGCAAACAACAACACCAACATAAGCGCAGCAATAACTGCGCCGGCTATTTTAAACTTAGAATAGGGACGATCAGAGCTAATACTGCCCGTTTGGCCGTTGACGTAAAAACTGTACCCTTTGCCCTGATAGCGAAAAGAGGAAATATACATAGGCAGCAACACATGCTTAAACGTTTCGTTAGAAAACTGCAGCTGGATGCCATGCAAACGCTGTGTGTCTCCGCCGATATCATTGCGCGCCCAGTTGCTGGCCACGCGCTTCGCTTCAATCTTGGACTCTATGTGCCCGTCTTTCAGCGAAATACCGTATTTTTCGGTGATAAATCCGCTCAGGTAATCAGGAGAAAAAGGTTTTAGTCCGCCCAGATCCCAACGCTCTACCGGCGTAGGCAATGTTTGTGTGCGAGCGGCGTTAACCAATGTGTCGTCGATCTTGCCCGACACTCTGCCGGCTGCGGGCGTCCAGCGTGTGTGTTTTACGCGCTGCGTGCGTACCTGTGTTTTGCCGTCTTTTACGAATTGAACTTGCTCTTGGGTGTAGTAGAAATCACCTCTTTGCCCCGTATAGCTGGCTGTTAGATCTGCATCAAACGTCCAGTAAGGGAGATAAACGCCCTTGAGATCATCAGGGTTTAGTAGCGCTTTTTTCAGTTTATTGGGGGCAAACCAGAGGCTCTTAATCCACTTTTTAAACTTCTGCTCAGCGTCTGGCACCGTAACCGCAAAAGGAACTACCGCGCCTGGAACAATCCATTGCTCGCGCGCTGAATCCTCCAACACCAGAGGTTCTGAGCAGTACATGCAGTGCAACGAGGTTAAATCAGCATCCACCTGCATGTTCGCCCCGCAACTGCCACAGTGCAGCATGTTCACAGTCTTCTCGTCTGACTGCTGAGGCATTTCCTTTAGATACGGGCGAAGCTCAAGTTCTTCAAATTCGCTTTCGGCCTGCTGAATTTCTTGCGTATGGCCGCAGTACTCGCAGGTAGTTGTACCAGTGCGTGCAGAAAAAACCAGCTCTGCAGCACAGTTACTGCATGAGCGCGTACGCGGCGTGGCAGCAGGCTGCTGCAACTCTGTCACTTCTAGATTCGACTGTTTAGCTTGTGGGCAATGGCGGCGGCATGGCACCGCCTAAAAATTGCTTAAGCTCATCGACCTCCTGAAACGCCTGCCACTGGGCCATGCCCTGCTTCCACACCAGCGTGTCTTTGGTGATAGTGCGCCTTGCAAAAAGACCACTCAGCTCAGGCAATTCCAGTGGCCCCTGCTGTACACCGTCGAGCGCGTAAAAGTACTGCGCTACTGGAGGCAGTGGTGGCGGTGCCACTGAGTTTACCGCCGCTGGCGCCACGCCGGCATGTTGTTGTAATTGATTCGGTTGTGCTTGTTGCTGAGGCGGCTGAAAATACCCACTCATCTGGTTGGCAAGCGCAAAGCCCATACCCATGCCCATGCCAGCACCGGCTGTTCCGCCCTGGTTTTTGGCCGCCTCTTCGATTGCTTTAGCTGCTTTAAACTGAGAAAGCTTGGCCAAATCAATCTTCTCTAGGCGGCTGTACTCAAATATTTCCTTCTTAAGCTCTTCGGGCATAGAAACATTTTCAACGAAGAACTTTTCTAGCGTAATACCCACCGAGTTGAATTCGGGGTTCATTCCCGCTCTGCATGCCTCTGACAGTTCGTCGGAGTTTGATGCGTACATTTCAATGGGGATGTTGGCCTCACCAACAGTGTCGGTAAAGCGCGTAGCGATGAGGCTTTTCAGGTGCTCATTGATCTCAAAGGTAGTGAAGTTGCCATCTGTACCCACCACGTCCTTAATGAACAGCGCCGGATCGGTAACCCGAAAAGCGTAGGTGCCAAAGGCGCGAATTTCGACTAAACCAAACCGGTCATCGCTCAATGTAATTGGGTTTTTAGTGCCCCATTTTTCATCCGTGAACAGATGCGTATTTACGAAGTACACTTCTGCCTTAAACGGACTATTAAAACCATACTTCCAGCCCTTGATGGTTGTGAGTATGGGTAAGTTTTGCGTGTTCAGCGTATAGGTTCCGGGCTGGAAAACATCCGCCAGCTGCCCCTCACTCACAAAGACAGCCGCCTGCCCTTCTCGCACAATCAACTGGGCTTCGTTCTTTATCTCGTTTTGATAGCGCTCAAACCGATGAACTATCGTGTCTTCGGTAGGATCCAGCCACTCAACGATATCAATGAATTCATTGATTAACTTTTCTTTGATCTCTTCAAAAATATTCATGGTTGTATCCAGTGTGTTGGGTTATCGCAATATTACACTTACACCGCGTGAGATTGACCCAAGGGTCGACTACTCGCGCGACCACTTAATCTGAAACTCAATTTCTTCACCCGAGTCATCACGCTCATGCTATATGTTGTAACGAGCGCGCACAGGCACATAAATTCTTTCGTTGGCAATTTGAATCTCAAACTGCTCATCCTTTTCTAAGGCATCAGCCAGTCGACGAAGCTTCGATACGAATTCCGATGTGGAATAGTCTTTTTCAATATCACGATCATCTTTCATTTTTATTCCCTCTTAACGAGCGGTATTAGCACCCAATGATCGAGCACAGCTGGCCAAAGATCAACGCTTTGGCGCGTTACGCGCCATCGCGCTAGCAAACGCCTCAGACCCGATAATAGCGCCAAGCATCGAAGATTTGTAGCTCGGTTGCCAGAGAGCCTCTAAAGATTGCTCGTACCTATTCGTTACAGCGAATAAGCACTTCCTGCACATCAGTAGAGCCTATTTCGACTCCAGAAGACTACCTAAACTGCGAAAAAAAAGCCCAGCCTAGATCTGAGGCATTAACATCTGCAGAAGTCTCGCCCACAACGCGCGCAGGCAAATACTGAACACCGCCGGGCCATGTGTGCCCTCCGTTATTCACTTTATACAGCTTTACAAGAGCGCCGCTACAGTTAGACCATTCCACACTACCCACCGACGTGTTGTCTCCGGGCTTGTCAAAGCTGTGTGTTTGAGTGACCTCATGCGCACACCCGTTTCGGTTGCGCCACAGCGTGAGCGTATCGCTTGTGGAGAGCACGATATCGCGCTTTTTTCTAAATACCGTAATCCAGCCGCCCTGATAGGGAACCTGAGGGTCGGCCGTGCCGTTGACCACTGCTATGCCCACAGGCGGGCCGGAGACACATTCATCTTCCATGAACTCAGGAAGAGACATCGCCACGGGCATAACCGCTCGCCAAAATCCCAGAGCTTGTCCACCGCATTGGGATAGACAACGTAAAACCCGTGTAAGTCGGCAAGTTCTTGCCAGCGCCCTTTGTCTAACTTGGTCATCCCGCGATCGGTACTACCGCCACCATGAATCACCAGCACTAGTGGCCGCGAGCCGCCGGCCTGGCCCACATTGGCCGGCGTATACAATTTGTATCTGCGGCGGTAATCGTGTTGTTTGAATCGGACCGTCGTGAGCTTCCCCGCTGTACTCGCTTTGGTTTTAGCCTCAGCGTTTATGCACAACAGAGGAACCAGCACACCCCAGAAGTGAAATCATCAAAACTACAATTAGCGCGCTTGTAAGGGTGTTCATATTCCGAAACTCCATAGCTCCCCAGACTAGACTCTGATTATCCCCAATTCACGGGATGGTGTATCAACCCATTTTCACAGAAAGTCGTCAAGCTATCTCCAAACCAGCAAATACGGGATAAGACGATGAAGCCGCAGAGAATTCCCACGTTCGAGATGATCTTCTTGAGACGCTGCATTGCATTGCTAACGCTGATCGCCCTTATTTGGTCACCTGCCACCCTCTCTTCGATTGACGGCCTTACTCACAAAGACAGTAACGTCACTTTTGATAAGAACGATGCCATACCCATTTTTCGTGGCTGGGATACCGAAATATTAGTAAGAATGCCGGGCTCAACCATGGCAACTGTCACCGGTGTAGACGCGTTTTCCAGCAATGGCGCCCGAGCTCCGGGATTTACTGCGAAGGTCGTTAGACGCAATTTAGCGCAAGGCCTGCTTGTAAACCTGAAGCCCGGCAGCCTGGTACCCGTAGGCGAGTACCGAATTCGCCTGCGCTTCCCCGTGCAGGTGGGCGCACCCACCGAATTCAAAGTGAGCGTGATCAAGAAGGGACAGATCAATAGCACCAGTTGGTCTCCGGTGCCTTCGCACGGTTCTTCAACTATGCTCATCGGCGAGAGCTATACAGTGACCGTCTCTGGTTCAGGCCTATCGAAAGCCAAACTGAAAAGCGCAAATTGGTTTTCCTCGTATCAACTGCAATCAAGAAGCGACACAAGCATGGTGTTTAGCATTAGGGCATCGCGCGTAGGCTCATACGAGTTTTCTGCAGCTGATTTTTATCACGAAGGCCCGCTAGAATCCTGGGCGCGCAACACCATGAACGGAAACGGCGCCCGTGCGTACGTTATGTTCAACCCCAAAGTGAACCAGGTGTCTCCCTCAACGGTATCGGTGGGAAGCTGGCTGGAGCTCAACGGCAGCAATTTGAGCCCGGGGACGAATTCGCAATATGCTTTCGACGTCGAATACATAGCGCCTCACAGTGGACAAAGGGTAACCCTAACGCAGAGTGAAGTTCAGTTTGTGAACGACCAGAAAATCCGTATAAAGGCTAATTCTCAGATGGGGCCCCTGCGGATAAGCTATGACCGCATCTACACAACCGGAACGAAAATTGTCTACCCCATCGAGCAAAATTTCTCGATAGCTGGAACAAACCCGCACATCAGTTCAATTGCACCTGTTTCCGGCCCAAGCGTTGGATCGAGCGGTCTACTAAAAGTACTAACCGACACTAGCAGAGTGAGAATTTCTGGATCTCATTTGATACCCGCTGGCAGCGAGCGGCTGGCCGTTACTTTTGACGGACAAGCTGCATCGGTTATTAATTCTTCATACAACGCAAGCACCGACACCGATACTGTTGAAGTTCGAATACCTGATTTGCGCACGCCTCGCGCTGGCATATTTAAGTTAACAAAAGGGGGAAAGTCGACGACCACTCAGAAGTACTACTACGTACCGCCGCCCTCAGGTGTGAGGTTGAGGGACCAGGCAGGCACATTCACTACAGCCGTCGAAGCAAGCGGGACTTCGCCAGGGCCTCTCTATCGGCTAAGGGGAAACAATGTTTGCGCCGCACTAGGTAGCACAAGCCTAGGCACACCGCATGTTCAGTTAGGGCTTGCGCTGCTGGAAACATTGATGCCTACATCAGGTGGCTGCCCGTCCGAGATACTAGTGCGTATACCTGCGCAGACACCCCTTGGAACGAACACCCTCTCGGTGCGCCACGAAGGCGGCTCATTTACCGTGGGCTCTATAGAAGTTGTGCCGCCTGGGGCCCAGTCAGACGTCACCATCGCAAGCTTGCAACTCACTCAGTCTACTTTCGTTGCTGGCACGCCCATTACAGGCACGGTGACCGTTACCGCTCCACCGCCGCCCAATAGCTTTGTGCAAATAGGCAATAGCGCCTACCCGCAATATTTTGAAAGCAAAAACGTTCCGCTGACAGGAACCACAACGGCTTTCTCGCTGCAATCCTATCCTATGCAACACGCAACGCTTTCCATGGCACTGTACGCAATCACTGACAACAGCAAGCAAGCCAACTTTTTTTTAGTGGCTCCACCGGCAGCAGAGCCCACCCGGTTGACGCTAAGCCCCACCTCAACACGTGGAGGAAACGAAGTAAGAGCACGGCTAAAGGTGTCGCAACCCAGCGTGGTGACATCCATTGCACTGTCTAGCAGCGACCATAAAGTGGCTACGGTGCCCGCCACAATAGAGGCAGGAGGCAATCAGGGTTTAGTGCAATTTAGAGTGAAGACACGCTCAGTTAGCGTACCCAAGACTGTTACTATCACTGCCACGTCTAATGGCGTGAGCAAGCAAGCTACCCTTCGAGTAGACCCTGCGCCAACCAGCATCCGCTCTTTGAGCCTCAGCGCAAACACGTTAATCGGTGGACAAACCACGAAGGGACACATTGAGCTAGATGGCCTCCAATCAAAAACCATGCGAGTTTCTTTGAAAAGCAGTGACACCCAATATGTTCGCGTGCCCGCGAGTATTCAAGCCATCAACGGAAAAGCAACATTCCAAGTAAGCACCAGCAGAGTGACGAGCA
>JBGCFE010000018.1:0-11555 GCA_045106775.1 Halioglobus sp. | reverse complement strand
GGCACCGATCGATGAGTTGCTAAATAAGGCCATTGAAGAGGTGAGGAACATCTCGCATTTGAAGCACCCGCAAATGGTGAAGCACTTGGGCCTACAAACTGCGCTTGAGGCTCTGATTGACAAAACATTTGACGAATCAATGACCGCAAACGTACACGTTGAAGACTTTCCGCTGCCCTATGAAGTTCAGCTGTTTGTGTATCGGGCTGTTCAAGAAACAACAACCAATATCATCAAACACGCGAGCGCGACGGAATGCATTATCAGATTATCGCTTGAAAACAACTCGAACGAAATTCAGCTGCTTATCCGCGATGACGGCAACGGATTTGATGCTAAAGGTCGGAACTGGCGTTTCGGATTAAGAACACTAAACGAATACTGTAAATCGCTGGAAGGTAACCTCAAGATCAACTCTTCGGCAGAAGACGGCACCACCCTATCGATGACGCTGCCTAACCCCCAAAGGACGCAACTATGAGCAACACACTACTCTTGGTGGATGATCACCCTATGTTTAGACGGGGCGTTAAAGAGCTCATTATTAAGCATAGCGATTTGTTCGATGAAGTCATCGAGGCAGATGATGGCATTGAGGCCTTGGAGACCATTACCAAACTCCAACCCGCCTACATCGTACTCGATATCGCTATGCCGGAGATGGATGGACTGCAAACGCTGGAAGCGATCAAACGCGAGTCACCAGAAACCCGCTGTATCATTCTCAGCATGTACGATAATCCGGAGTTTGTGATTCGCGCTCGAAAACTGGGTGCCCATGCGTACATTCTCAAAACTGACTCAGACGACATCATTTTGGAGTGTTTGCAGTGCGTGGCCAACGGTCGCCACTACGTCAGCGCGGCAATTAACAACTCAGTGGTGCCAACGCTTCCCGATACTGAACTACAAAGAGAAGACTTCGAGGGCCTGAGCAACCGAGAGAAAGAAATCTTGGCCCTGATTGCCAAAAACCAAACGAGCAAAGAAATAGGCCAGCAATTAGCCGTCAGCCTACGAACGATTCAGAATCACCGGCTGAATATCTGCAAGAAACTCAATATTAGCGGCCCCAACGCCCTCTTAAAAACAGCGATAGAGCACCAAAGCTGGCTCAAAGACTAAGCCTTTACAGCACTTTAAACGCGCAGCAATTGGTGAACCCAGCGGCAAATTCGCCAAAATCTTGAGTGCTAACCGGTCATTTTGTGACCCAGTTCCTGTCAGAATCGCCCTTCAGATATATATGATACGCATAATAAAGCAGTAAAGGTATGGGGATAGATTATGAAGCTGTCAGGAATGAAGGGAATTTTAGCCGGTCTGACACTGACCATGTCGGCCACATCGGCCAATGCAACGCTGTTGTTCAGTGACATCGTACTAACGAGCCGGTCCATTAGTTTTACGGTAGACGGAGATATGACGGGGTACGTGCCCTCTGTTGGCAGTAACCTACGCCAATTCTCCATTCTGTTTTCGGGTGATTTCTGGACAGGCGCACTGGGCGACTATTCACGCAATACCTGGTCAACATCACTGTTCGACAACAAAAGCATCAGCTACTCGGGCAATACCGGCTGGTTTAATGGTGCAACAACGCCCTACACATGGGTTTACATGAGCTCAAACCTTACCAACGCTTTTGCCGACAATCGCAGCGTCACCGTCGATTTCGGCGACGATTACCTAGACGTTAACGAAAGCGGCACCATCGAGTTCTTTTGGGGCAATGGATACACCACGTCAACAAAAACGTCTTTGCAAGTCTCTGCTGCTGATCCAATTTCTTCACCTTCCAGCATAGCGTTGCTCATGGCTTCCTTGGTTGGCCTCTGCGGCCTGCTGCGCAGACAGGTAAAAATGCGCAAGCAAGCAGAAACCGCTGCCGTGGCGGTGGCCTAACCAACCTTCAGAGCCAGCTCATCAGAGCCGGCTCTGCCTCTCAACAACTCGCTCAATACCCCATTCTTATTTACACCCTACATTGATTGACAAGCATTCTCATTTAGAAATAGAATGAGAATCATTGTCATTCAGGTGTTGCCATGTACGTTTGCATTTGCACAGGCACTACTGATCGCCAGATTAAGAAGGCGGTTGCAGAAGGTGCACACTCTCTCGAAGCGCTTCAGCTAGAACTGGGCGTTGCTACGCAATGTGGTGAGTGCGCTTGTCTGGCTCAAGAAGTACTGTCGGACGCGCTTTGTCAGAATCTGAATGCTGTGTTGGACGCTCCTCGCGCCGAAGACAGTGCCAGCTTGCCGTCGGATGGCAGGGCTAAGACTCTTTTTTACAACGCTGTCTAATCGCTATCCCCTTCTTCTGAGTGTGGCTAACCGCGCGGGGCTTTGACCGGCGAGCGCGTTCGGTATTGCATCTAATCATCACCCCTATAAACTCTCTGCTCTGTTACAGCACAAAAACTTACAACGGAGCGGTACCCCATGAGAGCTAGCCCAGAATTAATCGGCTCACTGAACAAAATCCTCAAAATTGAACTCACCTCCATAAACCAATTTTTCCTGCATGCAAGAATGCACCGCAACTGGGGCCTGCTTGCGCTGGATGCAGCGAGCTACAAAAAGTCGATCGCCGACATGAAGCAGGCCGACAAATTAATCGAACGCATTCTGTTTTTGGAAGGCCTGCCCAACTTGCAAGACCTGGGCAAACTCTACATCGGTGAAGACACACAGGAGGCTTTAGCGTGTGACATGCGTTTTCAGCTGGAGCAAGTGACAGCACTCAAAGAGGCAATCGCTTTTTGCGAAGCTCAACAAGACTATATTAGCCGTGATTTACTGGAAGAGCTTCTTGAAGCAGAAGAAGAACACATCGACTGGATTGAAACTCAGCAGTATCTAATTGAGAACGCAGGCATTGAAAATTACCTGCAGAGCATGATTTCCAAGGAGCAGTAGCAATGAAAGGCAATGAGAAAATAATTGCAGCGCTAAACAACTTACTGGCCTGCGAACTGGCGGCAATGGATCAGTACTTTATTCACTCTCGCATGTATCACGACTGGGGTCTTACCAAGCTATTTGAGCGTATTGCACACGAGTTTGATGACGAAAAAGGGCATGCCGAAGAACTCATCAATCGAATTTTGTTCCTTGAGGGCATTCCTAACATGGTAACCAGGGATGCAATCAACATTGGCGCCGACACGCCCGCAATGCTGCAAAGTGATTTAGACATCGAGTACAAAGTGGCGAAAGATCTGAAGGCAACGATAGCGCTATGCGAAGCTGAACGGGATTTCGTAACCCGCGACATGCTTCAGGTTCTATTGGACGACACTGAGATGGACCACGCTTACTGGCTTGAGCAACAACTTGGCCTTATCAAAAAAATCGGGCTTGAGAATTATCTTCAGGCACAAATGTGACCCAACCCGGAAGCTTGCGTGGACTTCACTTATTCATTGGAGCAACCGGGTTAATCGTATTCGCTTTGCAGGGGCAGCTCATGGTGCACGTAATCGGTGTACAAACGCTGCCAGATGGCGAACGCATGATGTATCGAACCAGCCATCTGTATCTCATGCTGGTGTGTGTAATCAATATCCTATGGGCGGCGTCTTTCCGCTCCACGGAAAACCAACCTCAATGGCAACGCCTGTTACAGCGGCTCATTAGCCTGGTGTTTCTTGTAGCGCCTGTACTTGTCGGGGCCAGCTTCTTTTTCGAATCTTCGGACCCTCAACTGGAGAGGCCAATGACAGAATACACCCTGTTTGCCGTTTTCGGCTCGGGTGTAATCATGGTTCTTATTGAACTTAAGCAGCGACTGTTGAGATAACACTTAAGCTATATAGTCGTGGTATCCTCAAGGCCTAAATAAGAACAAGCTGATGTAGTTTCAGCAGTAGACGTCAAACACGCATGGCTATAAATCGCAGAAAATTTCTCTCTGGCGCAGGCGTAGCCGCAGCCACTCTGGCTGGTTGTGGTAAGACTTCTACCGCCGGTACGCAGCAAACGTCCGGGGAACAGCTAAGCGCGCTTTCTAAGGCGGTAGAAAAGCCCAATATATTGCTGCTCTGCATCGACGACTTGCGCGACTGGGTGGGGTACAAGGCGGCTCATCCTGGCGTACACACGCCCAATATCGACAGGCTCCGCTCACAATCTTTTTCCTATGATCGCGCCTATTGCGCGGTACCGGTTTGCATTGCCAGCCGTGGTTCGACTCTGTGGGGGCTCACACCTGAAACCGCACAGCTCGACGGGCTGGAAGACGACAAGCCCTACTCTGCCCTATCAAAATCGAAAGATCTTCACCCTCTACCCTATTGGTTTTCACAGGCTGGTTACGAAACCATTTCTACCGGCAAAGTGTTTCACTACCAAATGGGAACAAGGCGCTTTTGGGATGTGTTTGAGCCCTATACCAATATCCCTTTAGCGTGGGGTGACCACGGCACGCTGTTTGATTTCGGGTTACAGGAAGAGGGCAAAGTACATCAAGACCAGGTAGCCGCTAATTTTGCTAAAGCGCAGTTTGCAAGCTCACATGAAAAACCCTGGTTCATGTCAATTGGATTATTCCAGCCTCACGTACCGTGGCGCTTGCCTCAGTGGGCCTACGATTTACATCCACTTGAAGACGTCGTTCTTCCCGAAGTCCGACAAGACGACTTGGATGACATGCCGCCGCTCGCAGTAGATCTTGCGCACAAGCCAGCTTCAATGCTCAACGGCACGCTTTTCAAACAACACGATGCGGTGATGCAATCAGGCTTATGGCGCGAACATGTGCAAGCCTATCTCGCGGCCTGTAGTCACACCGACGCAATGGTCGGACAAATACTCGACGCTTTAGATTCCAGCGCCTACGCTGAAAACACCGCCGTTGTGCTGTGGTCAGATCATGGGTATCACCTTGGCGAAAAGCTCCATTGGCGAAAAATGGCGCTATGGGAGCACGCAACACGAATACCGCTACTGGTGCGCGCGCCCTGGAGAGTCCAAGGCGGCGGCAGTTTTAGCGCGCCGGTAAGCCTGGTGGATCTTGCGCCCACGCTTACCGATTTAGCAGGTTTTGCACCTCCAGAGCAATTTGAAGGCGAGAGTTTAATTGGTATCACCCAAGAACAGGCTGCTAGCCGGCCTGCTCACATGCGCTGGGGAACAGCGGTCTCCACTCGAAAAGGCAAATGGCGCTGGACACGTTATGAAGACGGCGGGCAGGAGTTATACAACCTGGAAGAAGACCCCCGCGAATACAACAATTTGCTTGGCAAAACCGGCACACTCAAAGGCGGGCTGGCTTCGCTAGCCTAGTGTTAGAAAAAACGATGTCCCGCGCACATTTCACCCAACACAAAATGGCCCTACTGCTCAGTCTGGCTGCACTGGCGTCTGTATTTCTTCTACTAAACGTTAGAACACTGAGCTGGCCCTTTGGAATAGTGGATGCTCCCATACTGATAGCTCAGGCCATACAGTATTCACCAATCGAGTATTTTCTGACCCCCGATGCTTACAACTTTCTGAGCTACAACAACTACACACCGTTTGTCACATTGTCCTGGGACATCGACTACACCCTGTTTGGCTTGCATGAACCAGCTTACCGTCTACATCAACTGGGCTCATTACTAATACTGGTTGGATTGATCTATGTGGTACTGCTACAGGCCACCCGATCTATTGGCATTGCCACGCTATTTTGTTTCGCGTTTATTAATCTACCGGCAACCTATTCAGTGCTCGATGTCATGGTTAACCGTCACTACATCGAAGGCATGATTTTCGCGATATTGAGTTATCTCGCATGCCGCCGCTATGATCATACCGAGCGTACTGTTTGGCTGGTGGTATCGGTAATTTGTTACGGCATCGCGGCCACTGCCAAAGAAGTTTACTTGCCGCTACCCGGCCTACTATTTTTCCTAATCTCCGGCAATATAGTCAGGCGGATTAAAACAATTGTTCCCTTCGCAGCAATGCTTGCCCTATACCTTGCGGCACGCTTCTACATGATTGGCGGGGCTGGCGGCTATTCAGGAGCAGCCGAGACGGCTGCAATTTTTGATAATCTCAACGTACTCGCAGGCATCGCGTTGCAAACCCTCGCCGGGCTTTTTGCACAACCGCTAGTGTCGTTTTGTCTTTTAATCGCAATGCTACTATTGATATTGCGCGAATTTGGCAAACAAAGCGTGGCTACAAAGTTCGCGTTATTAATGGGTTTAGCTGGCGCTCTTCTGCCCATAATTGCACTGATACCAATGATGGCTGCGGGCTTTGTAATGGCGAGATGGCTGTTTGTACCCTCGGTCCTGGCGCTAGTCTATATTGGTTACTTGTGTAGCCGCAGCGAATCCAGAGCTATTCCTGCGCTGGTTTATTGCCTACTTTTTTCTTCTAGCGTCTATGCCGCCTATGAGAGATACGCCGCACCAGACCCGCTTTTTACCAAGGGCCAAGGGCGAAATTACAAAGCCATCATGGCATCAGATGAAAAAAGTTATGTGCTGTTTTCAAACTTTTCCCAGCTGGCAGCAGAAAACTACAGCGTTTGGGTATACATCGCCAAATTAAAAAATGGCCACTGGGGCACACTACCCATCGTTTCACCACCACAGGCCTCTTATCATGATTTGTCTCAGCGCACGCGCATACCGATGGGGGGAAAAGCGCGGAAGGCGAACTTCCTGAGCCGGAACATACCCGTTCGCGAGGACGTAGTTGAATCGGCCACTCTGGATCAAAACGGTCTAGTGACCGTAGCACTGAATTCAGCACTACCTGGCAATACTTGCTCGGTGTATTTGTTCAACGAGCACAATGGCATAGTGTTTGGCCACCAGAACTGCCAGCGTTGGGTTTCACTACACCAACAAATTATTTTTCAATTACGTAAAGCGGGCCTAACCCTTGAAGACGCTCAGTTTGCCGTTTGGTCAGATGACGCAGAACACCCGTGGCGTTCTAAGCCTTACGCGCTATCCGAACTTTTAGAGCGCAGCTCTGGGTAAGACGATGTATCATAGCCACAAACGCATTTTGAGCAGCACACTGGCATGAGAGAGCTTTCACTGGTCATTCCGGTCTTCAACGAGGCTGAAATCATTGTGGCCGCGGTTGACACCATTTTGGCCGAGCTAAAATCTATCGATGATCTGGACTACTTTGAATTGATCATCGTAGACGACGGTTCTAGTGACGGCACGTGGAAGTTGCTTATCGAAGTCCTCTGCCCGCGATACGCTGAAATTCGCGCCATAAAGCTATCGCGCAACTTCGGCAAAGAATCCGCACTCTGTGCGGGCCTGGAGCTGTGTGATGCGCAGGCTACCATTATCATGGACGCCGATTTGCAGCACCCGCCGGTTTTGATCAAAGACATGTTGAGGCTATGGCGCGAGGGCTCTGTAGATATCGTGGATGCTGTTAAGCGCGACCGTGGCGATGAGCCTGCTATTTCTCGGTTATCAGCCAACGGGTTCTACGCTGTCTTCGAGCGACTATCTGGTGTGGGCCTAAAAAACGCGTCCGACTTTAAGTTACTTGATAAGCGGGTTGTGGCGGCATGGCGAGAAATGCCAGAGAAGAATCTTTTTTTCCGTGGCATGAGCGCCTGGGTCGGGTTTAACCGCAAAGAAATTCAGTTTGATGTTGCCCCTCGACTAGGCAGCGATTCAAAATGGAGCGCACTGGGTTTATTTCGCCTTGCTCTCACCAGCATCGTGTCCTTTTCTTCCGCTCCTTTGCATTTGATTACACTTTCAGGCGTTGCCTTCATCTTGTTTTCAATTGTGTTGGGCGTAATCACCTTAGCGCAGCACTTCTCTGGCGAGGCCGTGAGTGGTTTCGCTACGGTCATCTTGCTGCTACTTATTATAGGCGGCGTCATCATGGTTTCGCTGGGAATTATTGGCGAGTACTTAGCGCGCATTTATAACGAAGTAAAAGCCAGGCCGCGATATCTCATCGCCGAAGACTCCCGGGATAGCAAAATCGAGCGCGATGCATAATGTTCGGCTCCGTTTCGAAATATGCCATGGTTGGCATACTGGGAACAGTAACGCACTTTGGCCTGCTCTATATTTTGGTTGAATGGCTCAGCATTGCTCCGCTACCGGCAACGTCAATTGCATTTGTCTGGGTGGCTTTACAAAGCTATGTACTGAGTAAGAATTGGGTATTTGACAGTGACAACAGCCACTCAACCTCACTACCGCGGTTCATCGCCGTTTCTGTCACTGGCTTTTTTGGCAATTTAGGCATCATGTATGTTGCGGTGAACATACTGAGTTTTTGGTACATGGCCGCGCAAGCAATCGCGATATTAATCATCCCACCCATGAACTACCTGATGAATCGTTACTGGACGTTTCGGTAGCTATTTTCTTACATAGCGCCTTGCTAAGGCTACTCGCTATGCTCTTCCTGATAATACCAATCGCCGTCTAACAACTGAATGTCCTGAACGTATCCAGCGCCCGCCATAAACGCAAGCAAAGACCATTTGTAAGGAAAGAAGTGCAAATGCAGATCGAAGGTATAACGATAAGGGCGCTGTTTAGGTACGACAATAATGAGACGCTTCTTAGTCACTCGACGCAATTCAGCGATTGCTTTGACTATATCAAGCACGTGTTCTAGCGTATGTGTTGAAACGACGGTATCGAACGCATTGTCGGGAAACGGGAGATCTTCAATGGAGGCTTCGTGTAAATCAATATTCTTATGCTTATCTCGAAGTGCTGGTGAAACCGCCATATCACAGGCGGTTACCTGCGTTTTTGCAGCCATTTTTTCTGCGAGATAAACCCTACCGCAACCCACCTCCAATACGTTTTCACCCACAAGGCTATCCAAAATTCGCGCTATGCAGGCTTCGTTCAAATCCGTTTCGCGCTGTATATGAACCGATTCTGTGTCTTGGTAGGTGCCCTTAAACTCTTCAAAGCTCATCTCAAACGCTTTGTCTTTAAAGGCAAAAAATGGCTCAGACTTTTTACCAAACAACACACGAAACGGAAGCCACATAAACCAGCGCGTATCGCGAATAAGCGGCGGTATCAGCTCATCGAAAACAAACGCAATTTTTGTGGTAACGCGGCGACTCAGCATCGTTGAACCCTGAAAACTCTCAAGTAGATTACCATACCGCAAAAGTGCGCACGCATCAGGCACATATTTCAATCGCACTGGCGGCGGTACCAGGTGCCGCCAAAACAGAACCAACCGCAACAGCATCGGAGTATCCTGCGGCGTTTAGATCCGCAATCAGCGCTGGGGCGACATCTGCAGCGCAGGCTATCAGCAATCCACCGCTGGTTTGCGGATCAAACAAGAGCGCCATGCGCGCTTCTTCATCCAGTGATGAAAAGCTTCCGCTTCTATGCGTGCTGGTGCTGCGCATATTGGCTGACTGCATTGTGCTTTGCACCCCGGCCTGCAGATAGCCAAGCGCACCCGGCAGGGCGGGAACGTGAGATAAATTGAGCTGTGCTGACAATGCCGGCGATAACATTTCCTGAAGGTGCCCAGCTAATCCAAACCCGGTAACGTCTGTGCAGGCATGCGCTCCAAGGCGCTGCGCAATAACACTGGCCTGGGCGTTACCCTGCAGCATCATTGTGGTTGCTGCCTCAACATCGGCGCCTCGCGCTGCAAGCTGCATATGTGCTGCGAAGATGGCGCCCACGCCCAGTGGTTTTGTTAACACCAATACATCACCGGGCTGGCTTCCCATCTTGTTCAACGTTGATTTACCGGCTAGCGGTATGCCATTCACCACAAAACCGATGCTTAGCTCTGGGCCCTGGAGTGTGTGCCCTCCACTCAGCACGCAGCCAACCTGAGAAAACTCGGACAGGGCGCCGGCTAAAAGTTGGAGCAAATCACGCTGCACTATTCGGTCACCCGCAAATGGCAACGTCACTATTGCCAACGCAGAGACCGGTTTGGCCGCGCAGGCGTAAAGATCACTGAGTGCGTGGTTTGCAGCAATGCGCCCCATTAACCATGGATCGCTAACAAGCCCGCGAAGCACATCAACACTTTGCAGCAGCGTAGTTGAACCGGCTAATGGCACGGGTGCCGCGTCATCGGCACCTGCCAGGATCGCGCCTGCCGAATCTTTTGCCAGCGTCTCCAACGTTACCTGCAACAGGTCTGAACCTACCTTTGCACCGCAGCCGCCGCAGGGAGCCTGTGGATTTTGTTGGACAGCTTCAGGCACAGTACCCCAGTGCTTTAACGGCATCATCGTGGGCAGAGCTTCAAAGCGCTGCATGAACTTTCTATCAATGCGATCTTTCCAGCGCCATACCCATGCTCCGCAGGCAGTGAAAATCGCCTTATCAGCTACGGCAGTCTCATCACCCAGCGAGACCAGCGACAAAAAATTGTCCTGAGGTTTAAACGCGCGCAGTGGTTTATTTAATACTGCAGCTCGCAAATTGGCAGCGAGAGTGGGAGCCTGGCGAACTGCGTACACGCCTGCCTTCGGCCGAGGGTAGTTTGTTTGCGCGGCAATATCCCCTGCGGCAAAAACGCGTGTATCGCTTACCGATTGCAAGGTATCTGCAACTGACAGAAAACCGGCCTCATCAACCGCTAGACCACTGCCCTTCACCCACGGCGCGGCAGCAGCGCCAGTACACCAAAATATTTCGTCAACAGGCTGCGTATCGCCCGTTTCGAAATGTAATGTCCCCGCGCTTACTTTTGTAACGCGTGCACTGCAACGAACAGCGACACCCGCGCGCCGCATGGCCGTGAGCACGTGCTCACGCGCGCGATCATTGTAGCCCGGAAGAATTTGCTCAGCGCCACAACACAGTGTTATAGCCGCCTGTTGCTTAGACAATCGAAAAGCCATTGCCAATGCCAGCTCAACGCTACCTGCACCACCACCGACCAGACTAATGGAGGTGGGCAGTGTCGCTTCCTCGACCTTTTCAAGGATGGAAACCCATCGACTCCAAAAATTTGCAACCGGCTTAACAGGCACTGCGTGCTCACGCGCTCCAGTAACACTGTCGAGCTCAGGCTGGGACCCTATATCTAAACTGACAATGTCATAACCAATCGCCGTTCGCCCTGCGAGCTCAAGGCTGCGCGTTTGCGGATCGAGCTCACTCACCTCTGCCTGTATAAAGCGAGCACCGGCCCACTCACACAGCCGCACAAGATCAATATGTGTTTGGGCAAAATCATAATGCCCTGCAACTAGGCCAGGCAGCATCCCCGAATACGGCGTATAGCTCTGCGGGGAGATCAACGTGATCCGCAAACCGTCGATGGGTTTCATTGCTAGCATACGCAGCGCCAGAGCATGGCTATGGCCTCCGCCCACTAACACAAGATCTTGATACATCGGCGAGACGGTACGCATCACCCTGAAACCTCACATGAGTGGTTGCTCGCCCATTCACGGACCGCATCGCGATCACCCTGAAAAAGATAGCGCCCGCCTCGCTGCTCCAACTGATATTCGTACATTGGGTCATAGTATTCGTTGAGCAAAAAGGAAATCCACTCACGGTGGCCATCCAGTGCAGATTGCGACCACTGCTGCGCAAAGCC
>JBGCFE010000179.1:0-3719 GCA_045106775.1 Halioglobus sp. | reverse complement strand
ACCACGTTACTCCCTGTTCTAGCGGGTTTTTTGTTGAGCCTATTCGCCGCTAGCCGTGTCCTTTACACTGTTATTGTGAGGCAGCTGAGGGCAGGCTAAGTTGGCAGGGTAAGCTAGTAGCCTGAACGTAAAACGCTTTTTATCGGGGTGCATTCAATGAGAATAATTTTGAAGCTGCTGGCGCTTGTCGTGGTTCTCTGCGCGATAGGTGCTTTTATGATTACCCGCGATGGTGAGTTGGTAACGCCGCAAGGGGAGGGTACAGTCACCCTTGATGTTGGCAGCTTCGAAGCGTTTCCGTTGCCTGATTATGCGGCAAAAGCAGTCTCGAGTGATTACAAAAGTTATTTTGTAGACGTGGAGCGTGGTATTAAGGTGCACGTGCTGGAAGTGGGCACGGGTTACCCGGTATTTCTACAGCACGGTAATCCTACCTCAGGGTTTCTCTACCGAAAGATTGCGCAAGCACTGCCCACTGATCAGGTGAGGCTCATCATGCCAACGATGGTTGGCTTGGGTTTTTCCAGCAAAGTCCCGGCTAGCCAGCATCAGTTAGATAACCACGTGCGTTGGATTAATAGCGTGCTAACGCAACTGCAAATATCTGAGTTAGTTTACGTTGGGCAGGACTGGGGCGGGCCGGTGGGTATGGGCGCGCTGGCAAAGTCGCCCGGTTTGTTAAAGGGCGCGGTGGTGATGAACACCGGCTTTAATGCGCCTACGCAAAAGATGGATCTTTCACCCGCGCACGGCATTGTTAAAACGCCGGTGGTGGGTGAGCTTCTATTGGATGTAGTGTTTCCGCTCTTTGAACAATTGCCAAGGCTGCAGGGCGACCCTGCTTCAATCTCCGAAGAAACGATAGAACTCTATGGCAGGCCGGTCCGCGAAAGCGGCAACACCAAAGCACCGGTAGCGCTGATGCGCATGGTCACAGACGGGCCCGATCACCCTTCAATTTCTGCTATGCGCGCCATAGAGGCGTACGTGAAAACGTTAGATATACCTGTTGAGCTTATTTGGGGTATGAAAGATCCTGTTCTTGCGCAGGGCCTGGAGCCAATGAAATTAAACTTTCCTGATGCGCCTGTCACTAAAACAGAGGCGGGCCACTTTCTTCAGGAAGAGGTTGCGCAAGACATTGCTGCTGCGGTGATGCGCATTGTTGATCAGGTGAAGTAGATGAGCGCAGAGCGTCCGCTAGAACTTGCCATCCCCTTCGGCTGGTACTGCGTAGGTTTTAGCGATGAGCTCGCCGTGGGCGAAGTAAAACCCGTGCGCTACTTTGGGCAAGATTTAGTGATGTATCGGACGCTCACCGGCGAAGCCTGTTTAGCCAGTGCCTATTGCCCCCATTTAGGTGCGCACTTGGGCCACGGTGGTGTGGTGGATGAGGTCGGAATCAATTGTCCTTTTCATGGCTGGAAGTTCACCACCGGTGGGGAGGTTGCGGAAATACCCTACGCCAGCGCCTTGCCCCCGCGTGCATTCAAGCAAGGCACGCAAGAGCCTAAGCCCTGCCTGCGCACTTTTGAGATTGATGAGCGCAATGAATTTATATTTGCGTGGTATCACCCCGACGGTGCCGAGCCTTCGTTTAGCGTGGCGCCCTTTGAAGAGTTGGATAGCGGTGAATGGACAAAGTGCACACGCAATCAGTGGGTTATCAACACGCAGCTGCAGGAGACTGCAGAAAATGCGGTAGACACGGCGCACTTCGCTACCGTGCATAACACCGGTGGCATAGAGCCGCGCACCGAGGTGACGTTTGATGGCGTGAGGCGCAAATCGATAATTTACCTGGGGCATCAGCGCGTAGATGTGGAAGGCGCGATCGCTGAAAAAGATACCGAGACGGTTGAGGGCCAAATACACAGCGTGAACGTGGGGCCCGGGCAAACGTGGAATCGCAATTACGGGATCGATTTATTGATGATCGGCCTACCCGCGCCGATTGAGGCGAACAAGCTCGAGTTACGCTTTGCCTGCTCAGTGCCCAAAGCGTATGCCGAAAAGAATGCCGACATCAATCAGCTCATTATTGAAAACGCCTGCGAACAGGTGAATCAAGACATTCCTATTTGGGAAAACAAGATTTACCGCGCAGACCCCATGCTCTGTGACGGCGATGGCCCTATCGCGCAGTTCCGCAAATGGTTTAAGCAGTTTTATGCCTAAATCCGGTAATGATGAATTCGAGTGTTTAGTTATTGCATGGCGTTAATTCTGCGATAAACAGCCGCTGCCTTAGCGTTTTCGCCAAGCTCTGTGTATATCTTGCCCAGTGTTTCTAGCGCGCCTTTGGCATTTGGGTCTGCCTTCTCGGCATTGAGCAATGCGGAAACTGCCGCCTGCGGCTGATTCTGTTGCCACAGTACGATACCCAGCCCTGTGTAGGTCTTGGCGTCTGGGTTTAATGATAGCGCTGCGCGTAAATGTTTCTCCGCCTCGGCATACTCGCCGTCTCTCGCAAGAGACGCGCCTAGATTGTACAGCGCGGCAGAAGAGTTGGGATCCAAAGCCAAAGATTGGCGGTACGCTTCAACCGCTTCTTCCATCAGGCCCTGTCGCTCAAGCACAAAACCAAGATCATTGTAGATAGCAGGGTGCGGTTCTATCGCCAATGATTCGCGATAGTGTGCTTCGGCCATCTCCAGCTCGCCAATGTCGATAGACGCCAGTGCCATGTTGTTGTGTGCTTTTGCATGTAGTGGGTCTGCGGCCAGTGCTTCTTCCAGCGCGTCTACCGCCTGCTCACTCTCGCCCTGTTGAAACAGTGCAAACCCCTTTGCATTCAGTAGCTCAACGTTTGCCGGCTCTACTGCCAGGCCTCGTTCATAGTCTGTTACCGCGCCGGGGTAGTCGCCGGTGCGCTCCTTGGCCATGCCTGCGCGTAAGAAGGAGTAAGCGTCGAGAAACTGTTCTTTAATTTGTGCAATGGCATCGGAACCCAATGGCACAAATTCCGGAATGTTTGCCGCGCGATCAGGGTCGGTGAAATGGTCGAGCACAACGGCTGGCGTGGAGCGGCCCTGTTCATCAATGTGCGTTAAAAAGAGCTGGGTGTAGGGCGAATACTCTTTAGAAGAGAACACCAGCCATTTTCCGTTGGAAGAAAAACTGTGCCATGAATTCATGTTGGACGTGTTGGCCCGCAGCCGTCGTGCTTCGCCCCCTTCGGCCGGGATAATGTAGAGCACGCTGTCGGGCATTAGCAGCATGTAGTCTTGCGCTTGCGTGAATACAATCCACTTCCCATCGGGCGAGTACTTGGCAAAGAAATTACTCATGCCGTTGTGTGATGCGCCTTTGATGGCCTCTGCCTTGCCGCCTTTGCCTTCGTTAAACGGTACGCGGTAGAGATCAAACTTGAAGGGCTCTTTGTCTTCAATAAACTCAGGCACGTCGTGTTCGTCTAGCAATATGCTGTTGGCGTTTGCGATAGAGGGTTTTTCGTACACTTTGGCGCGCGCGAAAATTACGTGTTTACCGTCTGGGCTCCACGTGGGGTTGCTCTGCACATAGGCTGGGTCATCAGCGCCCTTTAACGGTGTGTAGGTGTCTGTTTGTGTGTCGTAGACCACCAAAATGCCTTTGATCGGGAAGAACAGCTGCGAGTATTCGATACCCGGCGTGGCGACAAATACGGCGCGATCTTTTACCGTGCTAATCACATAACGCCCATCGGGTGAAACCTGTGAGAGCAGGCCAAACGTGGC
>JBGCFE010000178.1:0-4230 GCA_045106775.1 Halioglobus sp. | reverse complement strand
CCCGTGAAACGCTTAAGGTTGGTCCGCGATTCCGCGAGTGGCGCTAGAGAGCGCTCGGAAGCCATTAGTCGAGACGTGGTGGGTGAACTGACCTCGGGGATTTCACGGCAGGCGAATGCCGCAGCGGTGTCGCTGTTTCAGAGGGTAAGCCGATGTCCGGGCGGCATGCCGCTACCGGTGCATACCATCGTCAGTAATATTCCAGGGCCACCCATACCGCTCTATGGCGAAGCGATTTTTGGGGCCACACGCTACTACCTGGTTCTAACCAGTCTTCCCGGCCGTGCACCGGTATCGCAATCATTGCGTCGCGTTACCACACCGCTAACAATCGTAGCGACATAACCTTTCGCATCCTGGAGGATGCGCTGCCCACCGGCTGGCAAGTCATCAACTGATCGTGGCGCGTGTAACTCCAGGCCGTCAAAATCAATAACGTTGAGATCCGCTTTCTTGCCTACCTCAATTGTTCCACGATCATCCAATCCAACAGTCTTGGCCGTTGCCGCACATTGTTTGTGAATCAGCGTTTCCAGCGGTAGCCGCTCACCCCTTTTTCTGTCGCGCGCCCAGTGCGTTAGCAAGTACGTGGGGAGCGACGCATCACAGATCATTTTCACATGCGCGCCGCCGTCTGAAAGGCCGAGCACTGTCGAAGGATCGGTGATCATTGCACGCAGGGGCTCTTGAGATGCTTGCGCATAGTTGGTGAAGGCGCCTAGCACCCATTCACCGGAGACGAGCACATCGTAGTGCACTTCCCAAGGATCTCTGCCGGCGGCTTGCGCCATACCCGCAATCGATTGCTCTGCAGTTGGCTCGTAGTTTGGCGGATCTCCCAGCGGATACATTTGTGGAAAGAGGAAGTCCATAGCCTCGGTCATTGCTGCGAACTGCTCTGATGCCAGCGCTGGCTCGTCCTCTTCCGCAAGAATGGCTGCGCGGTTTTCGGGTTGACGTAGTGCCGCTAGCAGCGCATCGCCTGCAAGCTCTGCCTCGAGTCGACGAAACGTGGGCCGGCGCATGAAGCCGTGGTAGCTAGTCAGCCCGATCAACATTCCACCCGGCCGGCCCGCAACCTGCGGTATCAACCGTGCACCCTCTGCATTGGCTTTGGCCGTCAGCTCTAACTGCTTGCGCCACAGCTCGGGAGCACCTCCCGTCTGCACCATTAAAAAGCTGATATCGGCACCGGTTTGTTTAGATACTTTGCTGAGAAGTTCGATTTCACTCAGTATTAACGCTTCGTCGTCCCCGGTTTCTCCCTGGGGTACTACTTCGAACAGACCGCCGCCGCCTTCGAGCATTGCGTTCACCAGCCCTTCCAGCTCGGGCTGGCCGGCAAAAGTACCGGCGACAAGTTCACCCTCTAGCGTTTTGTGATTCAGCGAGCGTGATGTCGAAAAGCCCACAGCACCTGCTTCCATCGCTTCGCGTACATGCTTGGCCATGGCCGCAATATCGTCTGCGGTAGCCTCTTCGTTGCGTTCACCGCGATCGCCCATCACGTAAAGACGAAGTGGCGCGTGCGGCATGTAGGCTGCAATATCCATGGCGTATTCACGCTTGTCTAGCGCATCCAGATACTCTGGAAACGTTTCCCATTCCCACTGTATTCCCTCATAGAGCGCCGAGCCGGGGATGTCTTCGACACCTTCCATCATTTCGATCAGGCGCTGCTCATCGCCAGGGCGTATCGGCGCAAAACCGACCCCGCAATTGCCCGCCACAACGGTAGTGACGCCATGGCTTGCGGAAGGGTCGAGCAATGAATCCCAGGTGGCCTGGCCGTCATAGTGCGTATGAATATCGACGAAGCCCGGTGTAACAAGATGCCCAGTGGCATCGAGCGTTTCGCGCGCCTGGCCTTCCACCTTTGCACCCACTTCAACGATAACCCCGCCTTGGATTGCAACTTCTCCGGGGAAGCCCGATTCACCGGTGCCATCGACGATGGTACCGCCGGTAATTTTCAAATCGAACATGATACTGCTCCTCTATCTAACATTATCGGGCGTTTGCCTTGCGCATAATCCACCACAGCAAAGACGGTGAAAAGCGGCGCAGCCACATCATGAACCCTGCCTCGCCTGGTCGAATGGTGGAGGCGCCTTTCTCTAAGCCTTCGATGATTGCATCGACAATCGATTCCGGAGAAGCCATTCGATCTGTGGATTTTGCCAACTCGAGGCTTTTGGGCCCGCCCGCCATGGCCTGCTCTACTAACGGTGTATTCACCATGGGCGGACAAACCAGAAGAATCTGCACATTGTTATGCCTATTTTCTTCCTGCAACACTTCAACAAAAACATTCGTGGCGGCCTTGGACGCAGCGTAAGCGCCCATGCCATGCGTCAGCACGCTACCTGCCATTGATCCGATAATGGCAATCTCTCCCGCATCTTTTGCCAGCATCGCGGGCAGTACCGCTTTCGTTACGTTAACCGTGCCCATGTAGTTGATCGCCATCACACGGTTGGTTTGTGCTGCCTCCATCTCGCTCAGATCACCACCGGGCATAATGGCCGCACAGTGGATGAGCCGAGTAATGGGCCCAAGGCTGTTCGTTATCTCCTGCACTAGCTGCTCGGTTGCTTGATGATCTGACAAATCACAGATGAAAGAACTCGAACCGGCGACCTCACCCTCTGGCACCGGATTTACGTCCGCAACAGCCACTTTTTGCCCCGCTGCCGACAGTTTTTTTGCCAACAACAACCCCATACCGCTGGCACCACCGGTCACCAGTGTTACACCTGAATCACTCACTCTGTGTTTCTCCCTCTGAGTCTCTGCAGCCAAGGTGCCACATATTGCACTTGCATTCGACCCGATGGGTACAAAGGATTAGTGGAACGTTTGTTAATGATCAAGCGTGTGCCACTACCCATACAAAACAGGCGATGAACTAACGTAATATAAAAAGCACTTAGGCAGGGAGTAAAACACTATGAGTAGTTCCTTTGACGTTAGTCAGTTTGGCATTGTCGCCCAAGACGAGTACACGCACCCGTTCAGCCCAGACCATCTGGACTGGAACGAATCCTATTTTTTTGACTGGTACAACGAAGACGCCACCTTTGCAGGCCACTGCAGGATTGGCTGGCACCCAGGCCAAAACCGGGTGCTGTTCTGGCTTTTTCTCTACCAGAACGATGAGTGGTTAGTGATCGAAGAGTACCGCCTGCCGTTGTCCGAACTGGAGCTCGAAAACACAGAGAGGGCATTCAATTACAGGGGCTGGGGCCTTGAGTTCAGTTATACCCCGCAAGAGCCCTTGTCTACCGGCTGCTTGAAGGTTAGCGGTTTTGCCAGAGTGATCAGCGGCAAGAGCCTGGGCATCGTGTTGCCTGTTGCCGTGGATCTGCAACTGGAAGCGGTAGGGGCGCCTCATTCCCGCGGCGCCGGTGAAGTAGAAAGCCATAGCGCGCAGGGCTATTCAACGAATCGCTACGAGCAGCCTATACAGGCGCAGTGCGAAG
The DNA here is from genome assembly GCA_045106775.1 of Halioglobus sp. Taxonomy (GTDB): domain Bacteria; phylum Pseudomonadota; class Gammaproteobacteria; order Pseudomonadales; family Halieaceae; genus Marimicrobium. The sequence goes on along the minus strand of JBGCFE010000178.1, from coordinate 748 downwards.
CCACCATTGATGGTGTTGCACAATCCTTTGATGTTCGCGGCGAACGCGATCATTCCTGGGGGCCAAGACCCTGGGACATGCAATGGGCTTTCCTTGCCATCAACAATAAGGAATTCAGCCTGCAAGCCACTGTGGTGAAAATACCTGAGTGGCCCGATATCAAGATGGGTTATTTCAAGGGCGCCGACGGCGAAATGCGCAATCTCACGGATGTGGATTTTCAGATTGAATACAACCCCGACAATCCGCAGCAGGCAGTGCAAGGCCGTATTTCCCTCACCTGTGACAATGACGCTGTGATTAGCGCGGATGTTAACGCGGTAAGCGGCACCGAAATCGACATCACCCACACGTTTGATGCACCCAAACGCACGGAATATCGTCGCTCACTGGTGAGTTGCCAGTTTCATGGCGAGCATGAGGGGATCGTGAGCCCGGGTTGGTTTGAATGCAACCGCCATGCAACCGACAACACTGTTGAAAACAATTAGGGAAGTACAGCTATAAAGGTGAACTGAGCTGAACCGAACTCGCGACTGGTGGCAGCTACTATGCGTGCGTCGGATAAAACTCTGGTTTTGCGTACGGCAGTTTTAAGCTATCGTGCTTGCTAACGATGTCAGCACCTTTGGCGACTTAAGTTAGGGTTCTAGTAAAATGAAAACCAGTGCGAAATCAGGCCTGCGGGCTTCCATAACGGCTTGCATTTTCGTGACGCTTGGTTTGCTATCGACACCTGCCTTGGCAG
>JBGCFE010000177.1:0-47311 GCA_045106775.1 Halioglobus sp. | reverse complement strand
TCGCCTACTACTGACAGCGCTCTGGCTACTGAGCAGACTTGCTTGTCGATATCGTCCCAACGCATTTTTTGTCTCGCTATTACTGGCTTTGTTTGGGAAAAGGTATCATAAACGTTCTGGTTTGGAACCTTGCCTCGTAGGTGAACAAAAACCCTTACTGGAAGTGCATCACGCTGGTTCGGGTATTGAACAGAATTAGCGTTTTCAGTCGCTCCTCGTTAATCGCTTGGTGAAAACGCTAATTCTGTCCAATACCTGATTCAGTGCAACGCTGCTGCAGCGTGGCTTCTGCCCTCTTCGTACTGGTGCTTCAGGCTCGCTACCAGCGAAGGGGCTGTGGTGCATCGACATTTTTCCGCGCGCGCTGTATTGGCAACGCAGTGAGGTCGAGCGTGCGGCCGGTAGAAAAGGCTTTTTCACCAAGCGATTAACGAGGAGCGACTGAAAAAGCCTTTTCTACCAGCTGCGCGCGCCACCCCGCTACAATCCCAAGAATCGAGCAGCCAAAAAAAAGGGCGGATAAGAAATCCGCCCTTTCGATCTAAACCACTATAAACCAACCACTAGCCAAACTGATTCATAGTGTTGTCTTTACCGCCAGCTTTCAAAGCCGCATCGCCAGCAAAGTATTCTTTGTGGTCATCGCCCATATCCGAGCCAGCCATGTTCTGGTGCTTAACACAGGCGATGCTCTGACGAATTTCCTTACGCTGCACGCCAGCCACATAGCCAAGCATGCCCTGATCACCAAAGTACTCTTTAGCAAGGTTGTCAGTAGACAACGCTGCAGTGTGGTAAGTCGGCAAAGTAATCAGGTGGTGGAAGATGCCTGCTTCGCGCGCTGCATCTGCCTGGAACGTACGGATGCGCTCATCCGCTTCAGCAGCCAGCTCAGTAGCGTCATACTCTTCACTCATCAGGCCATCACGATCAAAGGCAGATACGTCTTTGCCCTCTTCAGACCATGCGTCAAATACCTGCTGACGGAAGTTTAGAGTCCAGTTGAATGATGGTGAGTTGTTGTAAACCAGCTTCGCGCTAGGTACGACTTCGCGGATGCGATTAACCATCGCGCCGATCTGGCCAACGTGTGGCTTTTCAGTTTCGATCCACAACAAATCTGCACCGTTCTGTAGGCTGGTTATGCAATCAAGTACGCAACGATCTTCGCCAGTTCCGGGGCGGAATTGGAACAGGTTTGAAGGCAAACGCTTAGGACGCATCAACTTGTCGCCACGCTTGAGTACAACATCACCATTGTTCATAGACGCAGCATCGATTTCTTCGCAGTCGATGAAGCTGTTGTACTGGTCACCTAAATCGCCGGGCTCGTGAGTCACAGCGATTTGCTTGGTCAGGCCAGCGCCCAAAGAGTCAGTACGCGCAACGATTACGCCGTCATCAACTCCCAGCTCCAAAAAGGCATATCGCACAGCGCGAATCTTGGCGAGAAAGTCTTCATGAGGAACGGTTACTTTACCGTCCTGATGGCCGCACTGCTTTTCATCAGACACCTGGTTTTCAATCTGAATAGCGCAGGCACCGGCTTCGATCATCTTTTTGGCCAGCAGATAAGTGGCTTCTGCGTTACCAAAGCCAGCATCGATATCAGCGATGATTGGCACAACATGGGTATCAAAGTTGTCGATTTTATTTTGTACGGCCTGCGCAGCAACGTCGTCTCCAGCGTCTCTAGCAGCGTCCAGATCGCGGAACAAACCACCCAATTCACGGGCATCAGCCTGACGAAGGAAGGTGTAAAGCTCTTCGATCAACCCGGATACCGATGTCTTTTCGTGCATAGACTGATCAGGCAGTGGGCCAAAGTCAGAACGCAGTGCCGCAATCATCCAGCCTGACAGGTAAAGGTAGCGCTTATCGGTACTGTTGAAGTGTTTCTTGATTGAAATCAGCTTCTGCTGACCAATAAAGCCGTGCCAGCAACCCAGCGACTGAGTGTATTGGCTAGTGTCGCCGTCGTAGTCGGCCATATCTTTTCGCATGATTGCGGCCGTGTAGCGCGCGATATCCAAACCGGTTTTGAAGCGGTTTTGAGCACGCATACGCGCAGCGTATTCTGGATTAATCGCATCCCATGCAGACCCGTTCTGGGTGCGTAGGGTGGCGATAGCGTCGATGTCCTGTTGAATTTCTGACATGGGAAGACCTCTTACTGGTGGCTAAAAACTAGCAATCTGAAAAATGACAAACGCACCGCCAGTGGAGCTTAAATCTGGCCGGTTCGTTGATTGCGCGTAGTGTAGTAAGAGACCCTTTATAAATGAAATAAATGGTAGGGATTTTTACTATTCACGGGGCGTATATAGCCCCGTGATCATGAAGGCAAGCTACAGCCCCAAATCCGCTATTACCTGAGCCTTAACAACAGGCTTCAGCACTTTGTTAGTCGCATTTCTGGGAAGTGGCTCAGGAGCAAAAATCACTCTCGAAGGGACTTTGAAGGCGGCCAAATGCTCTTTGCAGTGGGCAATGACGGCGTCCTCACTCAGTTCAGATGCGAGGTGAACGACCACAGCCACCTCCTCGCCCAAACGCTCATGGGGAATACCGATTGCAATCACTTCCTTCACCGCCTCATGCTCGATGAGCAAGTTTTCAATCTCGATGGGGAAAATGTTCTCGCCCCCGCGAATAATCATGTCTTTGGCACGATCTGCCAAAAACAGAAACCCATCCTCATCGATATAGCCGATATCACCGGTTTTAAGCCAGCCGTCGCGAATCTCTTTTTCATTCACCTCGGGGCGTGCCCAATACTCGCGAATGTTGGTAACACTCTTGGCCCATATTTCGCCCCGCTCACCATCAGGCAGTACCTCCCCCTGCTCGTCACAAACACGCAGACGCATAATGGGGTGTGGAAAGCCGGAGCTACCGACTTTTTCTTTAAACGCCCTACCCGTTAGTGAAGCACCCTGTGCATTAGTTTCAGTCATCCCCCACCCCGTACCACTAAAATTTTGTGGCAGCTGTTTGGCCAACAGCTTGCCTACCAGAGGTGGAGTCGCTGCGCCACCGATACCCAATGAGAACAAGCTGCTGGTATCTGCCTGAGCAAACCGAGGGGATTCCAGTAGATCGATCGCCATAGAAGGTGCCGCAGAAACGGCCGTAACGCGCTCTTGCTCGATGTAATCCAACGCCTGATCGACATCCCACTTGTACATCATGACAATACGTCGCCCACCACGTAGGTTAGCTAGAAACTGTGCGTGACATCCACTCACATGGAACATGGGCACTGCCAACAACGAGGTTGGCTCAAACCCGCGCTCTAACATCGCGCCAATGGCTTCACCGTTAGTCATGGCAGCCGCGATCGCACAGCATTCCATGTTGTAGAGCGCCTGGGAGATAGCGATATTGGTAGTCGCCGCTCCCTTGGGCTTACCGCTAGTGCCTGAGGTATACATGATTAGCGCGAGATCTTCGGGCGCCAATGGCGGTGTCTCCGGTTTTTGGCCAAGAAATGGGGCAACAAACGAAGAGAGCGCCTCTGGAACATGTTCATCAGTTGGCCGCGCAATCACCGAGTCGATACCTTTTTCACGCAGCCGATCGCTCAAACCCTCGAATCGCTGTTGGTCAAGGAATGCCAGGCGGGCGCCAGCATCTTCAATGGTAAAGGCGATATCAGCAGGCTTACCCCAGCTGTTCAGTGGCACAACCACCGCACCGATGCTGACCACACCGAGGAAAGCAGCCATCCACTCAGGATAGTTGCGCATGGCGATGGCGACTCTATCGCCCTTACCTATTCCCTTGGCCTGAAGCGCACACGCAATCGCGTCTGCTTCATCCATTAACTGGTTAAAGGTGCGCCGCTCGCCTTCATAGATCAAAAACTCCCGATCACCATGTGCGCGGCCAGCCTGTAAAGCCTCGTGCAACGTATGCGGCGCGTTTTTGTAACGCTGCCCACCATTACCGTCGTCAACCAGCTCGTACGGTGCGCCTGCAGCTGTTAGCTGAGACATTGCATCATCAAATTCCTGCTTTAACTCTGACATTCTTTACTCTCTTTAAAACCAACATTTAGATGACTTTCAGCACCACAAGCGCTACTGAACTCTGCTGGACTGTCACGGGCAACAATACTGTCGGAATTCTGCCCGACGCCGCTCCATTTGCCCAGCATACTCACAAGATAACCCCGCAGCTGGTACAGGAGTTTGTCCAGCGGTGATACCCAAACCGGCAATGGTCATCTGGCCAGCCTAGTCTAGACTTACACCATCGTTTTTAAATGGGCAGGAGCAACAGCATGGCTTACTTCATCACTGGCGGCACCGGTTTTCTAGGCCGCAACTTTATCGATATGATCAAACGTCGCGACGGCGATATTTATGTCTTAATTAGAGCAGAATCCACGCACAAGCTGGATGAGTTAAAGCAGCGTCTGGGTGACGAAGGACGCCGACTGATTGCAGTAGAGGGTGATCTGCTGAAGCCGAAGCTGGGGGTCTCTGACGACACCATCGCCAAGCTCAAAGGCAAAGTGAAGTACTTCTGCCATTTTGCAGCCATCTACGACATTAGCGCCTCTGCTGAGGCACAAAGCGCAACCAACCTTGAAGGCACTCGCAATGCGGTGCAGCTGGCTGAGGCCATCGAAGCAGAGAGCTTCGAGCATGTCAGCTCAATAGCCGCGGGCGGGCTTTATCACGGGACTTTTCGTGAAGACATGTTTGAAGAAGCGGAAAACCTCGCTCACCCCTACTTCTCTACTAAACACGATTCTGAAGGCATTGTACGCAAAGAGTGCTCGATCCCCTGGCGTGTGTATCGCCCTGCGATGGTCGTTGGGCATTCAGAAACCGGTGAGATCGACAAAATCGATGGCGCCTATTACTTTTTCAAGACGCTACAAAAAATCCGCAACGTATTACCACCCTGGTTTCCGTTGGTAGGTATTGAAGGTGGTAAATTCAACATCGTGCCGGTTGATTATGTCGTCCAAGCGATGGATCACATTGTTCACCAAACAGATCTGGAACATCGTTGCTTCCACCTAACAGACCCAGAGCACTACAGCATGGGCGAAGTGATGAATATATTTGCCGACGCCGGACACGCACCCAGATTCAACATGCGTCTGGACACGCGTATGTTCGGTTTTATCCCGAGCACTGTGCGCACCATGCTCAGCAGCCTACCGCCCATCAAACGCATTATCAGCACCGTGCTCGATGACATGGGGTTGCCCGATTCCGTCACCATGTTCATGAATTATCCAACGCGTTACGACAATCGCGATACCGAGCGCGCACTGAAGGGCTCAGACATCCGCTGTCCTACGCTGCGCGATTACGCACCCGTGGTCTGGGACTACTGGGAACGCAATTTAGACCCGGATTTGTTTGTTGATCATTCACTGGAGGGCAATGTTCGAGGGAAAGTTGTATTGATCACTGGCGCTTCATCCGGGATTGGGCAGGTGTCCGCTCTGCGCCTAGGCGAGGCAGGTGCACATGTATTGCTGGTGGCTCGCAGCGCCGACAAACTGGAAGAGACAGCCAACCAAATTGCGGAGCTTGGCGGCCAATCAACTTCTTATCAGGCAGACATTTCGGACATGGAGGACTGTGACCGTTTAGTGAATGAAGTACTCAGAAATCATCAACACGTGGATATCCTTATCAACAACGCAGGCCGCTCCATACGCCGCTCGCTGGAATTATCCTATGAGCGGTTTCATGACTTTGAGCGCACCATGCAAATCAACTATTTCGGCGCGCTGAGACTGACAATGGGTTTACTGCCGTCTATGAGCGAGCGTAAGAGTGGCCACGTAATCAATATGTCATCGATCAGCGCGCTCACACCCAGCCCACGATTTTCAGCGTATGTGGCTTCTAAATCAGCGTTAGATGCGTGGACACGCGCTGCAGCAGTCGAGTACTCCGATCGCAACGTACGCTTTACCACCATCAACATGCCACTAGTGCGCACACCCATGATCGCTGCAACCACTATCTATAACTCGATGCCTGTTCTATCCCCTGATGAAGCCGGTGACATGGTTGTTGAAGCGGTCATCAAAAAGCCCAAGCGTATTGCATCGCAGCTAGGCGTTTTCTTGCAGGTAATGAATGCCGTCGCACCGAAATTTTCAGAGGTATTGATGAATACGGTATTCAGAATGTTCAATGACTCCTCTGCCGCACGCGGTGATGGCACTCAAGAAAAAGTGCAGGCGTCAAATGAGCAGGTGGCGCTAGCGGCTTTGATGAAAGGGGTACATTTCTAGACAATCGCCGGCGCTGCATGCACTCCCGCGGCAGCGCCGTTACTCTTTTTCGCTAAACTCTTTGCGGATGGCGTCACTATGCTCGCCAGTGGCAGGCACAGCGCCCAGCACGTTTTCGTCTCTTGCGCCGCGCACCGGTGGCGCTACCAACCTCGCTTCGCCAGAAGGCGTGGCAACACTACTGCGGCGTAATTGCGGGTGGCTGGATAAGTCGTCAACCGAATTAACTGCGCCATAGGCGACCTTTCCTGCCTGCAGGCGCTCCACTACTGTAGCCCTGGGCAGTTGTAGGAACACACCGTCGATGACTTCATCGAGTAGCGGGCGGTTGTGATAGCGATCGCTGTTAGTAGCAAAACGATGATCATCTGCAATACCCGGCTGTTGCAAAACATGCTCACAAAAATCCTTCCACTCGCGCTGGTTTTGAATTGAGATAACCACCGCTTGCTGATCGCCACACTGATAAGAACCATAGGGTGCAATGGAGGGATGATGCAAACCAATGCGAGGCGGCGGTTCGCCACTATGCTCCTGATGCATCAGTGGCACCGTCATCCACTCTGCCAGTGCATCAAAGAGTGATACAGCCAGCCCCTGTCCTGCTCCCGTTTTATCACGTTCGATAAGCGCTTCAAGTATCGCAGAGTGTGCATACATGCCACAGGCAATATCACAGATAGAAACGCCCACACGCCCTGGCTGCTCGGGCGCACCAGTGATAGAGGCTAAACCGGTTTCACACTGCACTAATAAGTCATATGCTTTCATATTGGCATAAGGGCCATCATCGCCGTACCCGGATACATCCATGGTGATAAGACGCGGATTGCGTTCTCGAAGTTCAGCGCTGCAAAAACCAGCGCGCACTGCAGCACCCGGTGCGAGGTTCTGAATAAAGATATCGGCTTCTAACAAAATCCGCCGCAAAAGAGACGCGTCTCGCTCGTCTTTTATATTTAGCGTCAGTGATTCTTTGCCGCGGTTTAGCCAGACGAAATACGCACTCTCGCCATCTGCTACCGTGTCATACGCGCGCGCAAAATCACCCTCTGCCCGCTCTACTTTGATAACGCGAGCGCCGGCATCGGCAAGTCTGGAACTACAAAAAGGTGCTGCCACCGCCTGCTCAAGCGCCACAACCAAAATTCCCTCTAGCGGCGCAGTCACTAAAACGACCTCGGCAGGTCAAGAACGCTGGTGGCGATATGCGAAAGAATCAAGTTAGTGGAAATGGGAGCAACCTGATACAGACGCGTCTCGCGAAACTTTCTTTCAACATCATATTCTGTGGCAAAACCATACCCTCCCAGAGTCTGAATACACATATCTGCAGCCGCCCACGAGGCCTCCGATGCCAACAGTTTTGCCATATTTGCCTCTGCGCCTGACGGCTCGCCAGCGTCATACAGCGCTGCCGCATGGGCAACCATCAAAGCGGCTGCCTCTGTCTGTGCATAAGCACGCGCGATTGGAAACTGTACGCCCTGATTTTCGCCAATCGGTCTATCGAATACATTGCGCTCTCGCGCATAGTCACTTGCCGTTTGGATAAACCAGCGCGCATCGCCGATACACTCTGCTGCAATCAAAATACGCTCGGCGTTCATTCCATCCAGTATGCACCGAAATCCATTACCCTCTTCGCCAATCAAATTTTCTGCCGGCACACTCAGGTTGTCGAAGAACAATTCAGTGGATGCATGATTCATCATGGTGCTGATGGGGTTAATAGTAAGCCCCTGGTTTACGGCTTCGCGCATATCAACCAACAATACCGACATACCATCAGTGTGCTTGCCGCTGGCGCCCCGCTCGGCCGTACGCACTAGAAGCACCATAAGGTCAGAGTGTTCTGCGCGAGAGATATACACCTTTTGCCCATTCACAATGTACCGATCACCCTCTAAACGGGCGTAAGTGCGTATCCTGGATGTATCAGTACCACTGGTGGGCTCGGTGACGCCAAAGGCCTGCAGGCGCAACTCACCGCTGGCAACACGCGGCAGGTAGCGATTCTTCTGCGCTTCGCTACCGTGCCGTAGCAGAGTGCCCATGGTGTACATTTGGGCATGACACGCAGCACCATTACCGCCGCTGCGGTGCACCTCTTCTAACACCGCGCAAGCCGCGGCCAGTGGTAGGCCGCTACCGCCATATTGCTCAGGGATTAATGTTGCAAGATATCCGGCGTCAGTGAGTGCTTGGACGAACGCCGTCGGATAGGCCTTAGCCGCATCAAGTTCTCGCCAGTAAGCACCCGGGAACCCGGCGCATAGCGCTGTGACCGCATTACGAATCTCAGGGAAATTCTGCTGCTTGCTCACTCAGACACTCACTTCTCTGAAAGAAAATGGCGCATCTACAGAAACCATGAACCGCCATCAATCATATGAGTCTGGCCTGTCACAAAGGCACTGGCATCCGAAGCGAGATACAAGATCGTACCAGTGAGATCTTCCGGTTCCAGATTGCGTTGAATCAACTGGCCTTTTGCGATCACACCTTTGGCTTTTTCAAACTTTGCACCAAAGAACTCTTCTGTACCTTCCGTCATGACGGCAGAAGGCGCCACTGCGTTAACTCGAATATTATCTGCGCCTAACTCTCGCGCCATACCGCGCGTCATACCAATAACAGCTGCCTTGGAGGCCACATAATCAAGCCCATAGGGCAACCCATAGACCGCGGCCAGAGAAGATACGTTAATAATCGAACCGCCCCCTGATTCACGCATCGGGCCTACCATTGCCTTACAGGTTTGCCAAAGCCCTTTGATATTCACATTCATGACCGCGTCCCATTGCTCTTCTTCGAGCAGTTCAAAACGGGCTCCTTTAAGCGTGCCATACAATGCCGCGTTATTAACAAGAACATCTACCTTGCCGAAATGCTCCATAGCGAGCTCGGCCATGGCTGTGCAACTTTGCATATCGGCGATATTGGTAATTGTCGCCTCAGCCTTACCGCCGGCATCGCGAATGGTTTTTACGGTTTCATCGCAGTCGTTCACATCTGAGACCAGAACGCTTGCACCCTGCTCTGCCATTGCGATGGCATAGGCACTACCCAGACCACGTGCGGCGCCTGTCACTACTGCTACTTTTCCAGTTAACTGCGTCATCTATTTTTTCACCTGTAACATATATTTAGAAACCGCCAGCCGTGTTGCTTCATCAAGATAGTTCTGTGGGGGCATTTCGGGATAGTCGTCTCGCTTCTTGGTTGGTGCGGCAATGTAATCAGCCAACCCCTGAGGGTTATCCATGTAAAGCGCTTGAATAATCTGAACCGGTGGACCAATCATACGGCCCGTGTAGGTATGACAACCTGCGCATATTCCCAGGTAGGCAATTTTACCTCTATCCTCGCTAGCGATCTTGCGCGGAGGAACACTGGGCAATAAGTAGTTGCCAATTGCATGGGTGTTCGTTTCTGTGCATTCAGAGAACTTTTCCAGACCTACCGTGACATAACGATGACGGTTGATAATGCAACTGTCTTTGGACGGCCCAACGCGCACGATATCGGGTTGTGCTCGCCTGAACTGAGAGAGCATAAGTGCCTTAATTTCTAAAATAGGATCATACCCATTGTTCATCATCGTATTGTTGAGAATACGTACGCGGTCAGAGTTAGGCTCAGACTCAGGGTCAACGGTGACGTTTTTCGCGTGAGAGTGATCCGTGATAATGATTCCAGCGTTCTTGTTGTCACTGATGATATTACCTTCTATAACCACGTCATCTGCCGCCATCACAAGGATGCCGGTGCCAGCGGGCACACCCGAAACAGTGGAACCGGGTGCGGCAAAGTTGGGATGGTTGTTTCCAACTACGAAGTTGTTTCGAATAATCACATCGTAGGTCGTTTTGATAGGTAAGCCAGGGGTAATGAACGCAAGAATACCCCCCGTATTGTTATGCACGTAATTAGACTCGACAATTGCATGGCGGCTATTTTCAATCTCAATTCCAGCAACACTGTCGAACACCTCGTTAAAGGCAACATGTACGTTGTCGCTCATGCCCACGTAGATAGCCGCATCCTCAATACCCGACACAACGTTATGCTCTACCACCCCGTTTTTCCCAAGCTGAGGAAATATGCCGTACACACCAGTATCAACGATGATGTTGTTGCGTATTTCCCAGTTGTTACCGGCCTGACTCATAATGCCATTGCCTTTGTAACGCGTGATTTTAAAGTTTTCGACAACAACGTTGTTACCTGAGTACAGAATGGCGTCGTTGAGTTTCCCCTCGCCATCGAGCACTGCACGCTTGCCCTCATTAATGATTCCAATAAGTCGTATGCCGTCCTTATCGATATAGACTGTCTCGTGATAAGTACCGGGCATTACTTGGATGGTCGTGCCCACCTTGGCCTTTTTAACAGCCTCCTGAATAGACTCACCCTCTTCCACCACTAAAACAATATCTGTCATGGGTGCACCAGCAACGTTTTTGCTGCTGCCTCTCACCGTCGTTTGTTGCTTTTTACCTTCGAGACTCCCCTCGTAACTGTTTCCTGTCACCCCAGAGACAAGCGCTATACCTGCAGGCTTCTCGGCAAAGCTAGCACTCGAAAAACCAACTAATCCGGCAATCAACATTGCAACAACTCGTGGCACTAAGGTCATTCAACTACTCCTGGTAAATCTTGTGTTTTAACAGCTGCGCGGCTCTAGGCGATTGAGACGATGCAGCTGGGGTGATATGAACCAATGGTAAGCCAGAGGGAAGTGTTTCAGGTGTTTTGGGCTTCAAACTCTCATCAGTCAGCGTATGCAGAAAATCCACTAGACGATCAAGCTCGTCCTCTCGCAAGTCAGGTGAGGATATGTGCCAATGTAATTCGAGGTCAACCCCGGGCGGTACAGCATGTCCTCTTCCACCGTTGTAAAAAGCCACATTATCGCGCAAGTTATCAAACAAGCCAGAGTGCATATAGGGCGCTGTAACACCTATGTTGCGCAAAGTGGGCACCTTAAAGCCAGCTTTCAGGCGAGGCGTATCAAACGTCTTCTCTGCGCCTACATCTAAAGGGCGCCCCTCGGGCTCCGGGGCACCTATCACCGCGATTTGCCCAGTAGTAAATAGCGGAGGCATATGGCACTCAGAACACCTGGCAACAAAAGAACGAAAGATATTCATGCCCTCGATTTCATTTGGCGTCAGCGCTTCATGATACCCATGCACATATCGATCATAGCGGCTATTCAACGAAATTAGCGAGGCCTGAAAAGCAGCAAGCGCCAGATAGACTTCATCAAGGCTGATAAGCTCCTGGTCGTTTCTCTCATACGCAAGGGAAAAGAGAGCACGGTACGTGTCGATGCCATTCAACGCGTTGAGCATACCACCAGGCGTGTTTCCCATCTCATGCGCTGCATACAAAGGCCCTTGCGCTTGCTCCTCCAAGGAGCGCGCACGTGCATCCCAAAAAAACGTGTCTAGAAAAGCCACGTTCCACAATGTGGGCGCGGCGCGCGTAACAGCTTGGCCGCCAATGCCAACAGACGTTGGCAGCCCGTCACCAAAACCCTTGCCCGGCTGATGACAGCTAGCGCAGGAAATAGTCCCGTCTGCCGACAGCACAGGATCGAAAAAAAGATATCGGCCCAAATCAATTTGCTCAGGCGTGAAGCTATCTCTGTGGGTAGGGAGCGACGTTTGTAAACCACCCACACCCCTATCCTGAACGGAGTCATAAAATTCGTAGAGCGTACGCAGTTCGCATCCGCCGGTCGCCGACTTTTCGAAACTGGGCGGGCATTGGTTACTGAGCCGAAACTCAGTTTGAATCGGCTGTGGAGCCAGAGCAGCTAAAGTAGGAGCAGCAGACGTGCTTTCGACGATCAATACCGTGTACGCCAGCAACCAGAGCATTGTTGTCTTGGTTTGCATGCTACAGCCCTGACGCATCCTTGGGCTCCCGCGCGGCCAGCGTGCTGATAAAGGCAACAACGTCTTCCAGATGACTTTGGCTAGGCAGCGTATTGGACATCAGCTGCATCTGTTTGCCGTAGCGATCGCCCGCGGAGGACCCACGGACCCCTGTCTGAAAATGCCGCATCTGACGTAGCAAATAGGCAGAATCCAGCATCGCCAAATTCGGAGCGTTCAATGCGCTGTTTCCCTCCGCTTTTCCACCGTGGCAAGCGCCGCAGTTCGCCTGATAGTAGTCACTGCCATTACGTAGTGTTTCTGGAGGCAGGTTGGCGAACTCTTTAGGTTGAGCGGGAGGTTTACTCACCGCAAGCTCTGCAAGATAAATCCCCAAATCACTGATTTGCGCATCCGTGAGGTTTTGCACCATCACGCTCATCTGTGAGCCAAAGGTATCTGCCACATCGGCACCTCGGCGCCCTTCTCGAAAGTGTTCAAGCTGGCGCGACAAATATTGCGCCTGCTGCCCGGCGAGTGCGGGAGCGCCCAAGGCGGGGTTACCCTCTCCCCCAACACCATGACAAGCGACGCAAGGTTGGTACAGTTCGCTAATGGGCGCCGCAAACCCTGCCGGCACTGTGAAACAGATGTACGCGGCTAAAAAACACCGCAATAAGCGCTCAAAATGCATACTGACCTCTTTTAACGCTACTTCTAGATTTACGTCTACAGCTAGTCTACGCATTGCTAACCGGTACTTTTGACGAAACATTTGATAAACCCGACTGCATGTTTTTGGCAATCGAACGAGCAATACGCTTCGCTTTCTCTGCGCCTTGCCCAGAATATTTTTCATCCACGGCCGATACAAACAACAGCAACCAGCGTTCAAAGTTTTCGGCCTTGAGAGCCTGCTTGCTGTGTAACTGCCGGTGAATATTCATTGTATGGCGATTGTACTCGCGCGCGCCCAACAGTAACTTGCACCAGTAAGCCTTGATATGCGGGAGATGAACAGCAAGATCGATCTTGGCCACCTCTAAAAATAGCGGCGCAAGCATTTCATCGCGAAGTACTTTTGCGTAAAAATGATCAACAAAATTCTCGATGTTTTCTAGAGAATCAAGGTCGTGAACGACGCCTAAGGGTTCACTTTCGTCGGGTTTTCTGCGGCTTTTTGGCATGGTTTGCTATGCGGCGCTTACGTTGCACCTGGCGATCAGTTAGCTTATCGCGTTTTTCGACAAAGGGATTGTCTCCGGTGCGAAACTCTATTCGTATCGGCGTTCCTGCAAGCTTAAGCTCTCGGCGAAACGTTTTTTCGAGGTAACGTTGATAGCTGGTAGGTACCTTGCCTGTCTGGTTACCGTGAATCACGATGATGGGAGGGTTTTGCCCGCCAGCGTGCGCATAGCGCAGCTTAATGCGACGACCGTTGATCATGGGGGGAGAATGATCGAATACGGCGCCTTCCAAAATTCGAGTAAGAATATTGGTATTCAGTTTTCGAGTCGCTGAGGCATGGGCAGCTTTTATCGACTTATACAGGTGACCCACACCTGTGCCGTGTAGCGCAGAAATCGTGTGCGTATCTGCATAGTCTGCAAATCGTAGACGCCGATCGAGCTCTGTTTTAATCCACTGCCGCTGCTCTGGCTCGATGCCATCCCATTTATTAACGGCAAGCACCAAACCACGGCCCGCGTCCACGCAGTGCCCTAGTAAATGCATATCCTGATCAACGATGCCCTCGTGGCCGTCCATCACCAGAACAACAACATGCGCATCATCAACCGCCTTGAGCGTCTTAACAATGGAGAATTTCTCCACTGTCAGTTTAACGTTTTTACGGCGTCGAACACCGGCGGTATCAATCAATGTGTACTGCTGCTCGTCACGCTCAAAGTCAATGTAGATACTATCGCGGGTGGTTCCTGGCTCATCAAACACCACGACTCTATCTTCGCCCAGCAAGCGGTTAACCAGAGTAGACTTGCCAACATTGGGCCTACCTACAATAGCGACGCGAATACTATTGGGATTAAAACTGTCCTTGCGGGCCTGCGCTGTCTCTGCCGTTAACCCGAGAAAGTTCTCAAGTATGTCATCGACCATTTTGCGCACACCGCGCCCATGCGAAGCCGCAATGGAATGCATGGATTCAACACCCATGGAATAAAAATCACTGACCGCTAAGTCTTCATTGAGGCCATCAATTTTATTTACAACGAGATGAAACGGCTTATTTTTTTGCCTAAGATGCGTGGCCAGCGCCTGATCACCGGGATTAAGGCCCTCTCGGGCATCAACCATTAAGAGCACCGCATCGGCCTCTTCCATCGCCGTTAAAGACTGCTCGGCCATCGGAGAGTCAATCCCGAATTCATCGCCGGTAATGCCACCGGTATCGATCACCACAAATGGGTAACTGCCAATACGTGCTTCACCATATTTGCGGTCACGCGTGAGGCCCGGAAAGTCGGCTACCAGAGCGTCACGGCTTTTGGTGATCTGATTGAACAGCGTAGATTTACCGACATTGGGACGCCCTACCAGAGCGATAACGGGAAGCATTAGTTCTTAGCGGTAATCTCATATGCGCTTAACTTACCGCTGTCACCGTACACATAGAGAACATTACCACTACTGAGCATGTCAGCACGCACGCCATCTCCATCGACTTTCACTCGGCCCACAAACTCGCCATCCACCTGAGAAACCAGGTGAACAATACCTTCAAAGTCTGCCACTGCAACATAGCTACTGACCGGCGTAGGCCTGGAAAGCTGGCGATAGCCCAATGCATCCTGTGACCAACGCAAGCCCTGGCCAGTACGTTGAAACGCATTCAGAGTGCCGTCCTCATCCGCTACATAGACGTTGCCAAACCCTACCCCTACACCAGAAATCGACGATACATCCTCTTGCCACATTTTGCGGCCAGCACGCGTATCAATGGAAACTAAGCGCCCCTGATAGCTCGCGGCATACAGTTGATCATCAACCAGTGCCATGTTGCCATCGACGTCTACAATGCGTTCAATTTCAGAGCGCCCCTGTGAAATAGTGACGCGTACTTCCCATGCAACCGCGCCGGTTTCAGCCTCGAAGGCCAACACTCGCCCGTTGGCAAAGCCAACATAGACTCGACCTCCGTCCATCACCGGCGTGCTGGTACCGCGAATGGTTAACACTGGTACGTTACTGTCGTATGTCCATAAGACGTCGCCGCTGTCGAAATCGAGGCCCTGCAATTTGCCATCGTAGGTTTGCGCAACAACAACCTCGCCATCTGATTGGGGCGCAGCCAGCACTTCACCACGCAGCCGCGACGCCCAAAGCTGCTCTCCGCTATTTGCATCAAGCTTAATGACCTCGCCTTCACTGCTACCCAAAAACAGGGCATCCTCATACACGCCTACCCCGCCGGACAATTGCGAATCTAGCGAGTTTTTCCAGAGCGTTTTTCCTTTGGTGCGATCAATCGCCCGCACGGTGCCGTCATTGGCGGCAACATAGAGCCGACTCCCTACCAACGCGGGCGTGATTCTGTAGAGACCCTTGGCCTGGCCATTGCCGATACCGGTTGACCAGAGCCTATCAATCTTTACAGACGTTTCTATGGCTTCCAGCTCAACGGGAGCCGTTGGATCATCGTCATCAGAATCAAACCAATCACCGATGGTGCTGCAGCCACCCACATTCAGAAGTGCAACAACTAGCAGTAACAACCATCCACGTACCATCATGACGCTGGAACCTCATTGTCTATTTGTTCCGCTACTTCTTTGGCTGCTTCTTCAACTGACTCCGCTAGAGGCTCGGCTGAAATCGTATCTTGCGTGGCATCTGCTTCAAACAGGCCCGCATCCACGCCAGATTGCACAGGATCAGCAACCTTCGACAAGCTTTGGATTTTTTGCTGCAAGCTTGGCGCGTTAACCGGCGTGCCGCCTACTGAGGCAAGTAATAACGCTTCGTTATACGCGGTTCGCGCCGCGTTTAAATCGCCGCGTTGATACAGAATATCGCCCCGTGCAACCGCATAAGAAGCAGCAAAGTTGCCTGCATCCGCTGAGGAAAGAAGCGCTAAGGCTTGTTCAAAATCACCCTGACTAGCAACCACACGCGCAAGGCGTGACTGAGCAACAATCGCGTTGTCACTGCCTTTATCGGCCTTCGCCAAAACCCAGCGCAGTTCAGCCTCGGCGTCTTCAAGTTTTTCATCTGCCACTGCAAGCGCTGCGAGATGCAGAGCCGCATACTGTGCGTAAGTGGTCGACGCGTGTTCCGATTTCAGGTTATTGGCTATTTCTATCGCCTGAGCGCGCTGACTGTCTTCACCGGAATCAACAGCGCGCATCATTGCCTGATAACCGTTGGAAGCTGCCTCAGCAGAAGCCAGCTGATTTGCCTGCCAGGCCTGCCAACCGAAACCACCGGCTATAGAAAGCAGCACTGCAGTTACGATACCCGTGCCGTTTTCCTTCCACCACTGGCGCAGCGCTTCGACCTGTTCTTCTTCCGATCGCATGTCATTCACTAGCTGTATCCCTCTACCTGTATCTTTTTGCGGACTAAATCAATTCTACGACGAATGCCTGGCTTTTTGCCCTTCGCCTTATTGCCCGATAACGGACGCAATGGCAGCGGCTAAATCTTGTAGCGGCACAGTTGTCTGAGCAACCTGTTTATCCTGTTTTTCTGCGCGCAGAGGCTTCACCGTCACCGTGTCATCTGCCGCTTCAGTCTCGCCCCATATGAGCGCAACTGCAGCACCGCTTTTATCTGCTTTTTTCATTTGGCTTTTAAAACTACCGCCGCCTGCATGCAGGGCGATAGACAGCTGAGGAGCAGCGCTACGCAAACCTTCAACTGCCTGCAAAGCGGCCAGCTGCGCGTCATCGCCCACCGCAATCGCGTACACGTCGGCAGTGGCGGCGTGCCGTTCCTGCGCATCCTGCAGTAACAGGACTAATCGCTCCATACCCATCGCAAAGCCAGCCGCGGGTGTTGGCTTGCCGCCTAACTGTTGAACCAAACCATCATAGCGGCCGCCGCCGCACACTGTGCCCTGCGCTCCCAAGCGGTCTGTGACCCACTCGAACACGGTTTTATTGTAGTAGTCTAGCCCGCGCACCAACCGCTGATTCACCGTAAATTTCACGCCTGCCGCAGTGAGTAATGCCTGCAGCCGCGCAAAATCGGTAGACGATTCCTCATCCAAAAAATCCAGCAGTTCTGGCGCATTATCCAAAATGGATTGAGTCTCAGGGCTCTTACTGTCCAAGATTCTCAGAGGGTTCGTTGTTAAACGTCGCTGACTATCTTCGTCTAAGGCACTCTCATGTTGCCCAAGATACTCCACCAAAGCCGCTCTATAGGCAGCTCGTGTTTCGGTAGTACCAATAGAGTTCAGCTGTAACTCGATGCCATCCTCTAGCCCCAGCTCGCGCCAAAGGCGAGCGCACATAACAATAAGCTCAGCCTCAATATCGGGCGTAGAGTAACCGAAACATTCTGCTCCGATCTGATGAAACTGCCGCTGCCGCCCTTTTTGCGGGCGCTCATAGCGAAACATTGGGCCGCTGTACCAGAGCTTGCGCGGCACCGACAACAAATTTTGCTGGATTGCAGCGCGCGCGCAGCCAGCCGTGCCTTCAGGCCGTAACGTCATGCTATCGCCATTACGATCATCAAAGCTGTACATCTCTTTTTCTACAATATCAGTGACTTCACCGATGGAACGGTGAAAAAGTGCCGTTTTCTCTGCAATAGGCAGGCGAATTTCACCATAGCAATAGCTGTTCAGCACCCGCTCAACAGTCTGTTCCAGAAACTGCCAATAAGGCGTTTCGTCGGGGAGTATGTCATTCATACCCCGTATGGCTCTTAACTCGCTCACGCTGACTCCGTTTGAGTGTGGTTTTGGGAACGAAGGTTCACGATGTAGATTTGGCAATAAGCTGCGCAGCTTGCTCTGCCCGCTCGCTTTCGAGTTCTGACGCCTTTTTGCGAATCACCTGCTCTAGATGATCGATGAAGTCCTCATTGCTCACCTTGTGATCTGGCTCGCCCGACAGATAAATCAGATTACTCGGGGTAGCCCCGGTCAGGCCAACATCAGCTTCGCGCGCCTCACCCGGCCCATTAACAATGCACCCAATGACGGCCACATCCATCGGTGTACGGATATCTTCAAGCCGCTCTTCCAAGCTATTCATGGTGCCTACGACATCAAAGTTCTGCCGCGAGCAGCTTGGGCAGGCAACAAAATTGATACCGTTAGCCCGTAACTGTAGACTTTTGAGAATATCGAAACCCACTTTTACTTCTTCAACAGGGTCTGCCGCGAGCGAAACGCGTATCGTATCGCCAATCCCGTCCATCAATAGCATGCCAAGGCCAACTGCGCTTTTTACTGTACCGCCGCGTAGGCCACCTGCCTCGGTGATTCCAAGATGCAGCGGCTGTTCAATCTGCTTCGCCAGCAAACGATAAGCTTCAACGGCCATAAATACGCCGGATGCTTTCACGCTAACCTTGAATTCCTGATAATCAAATTTGTCGAGAATATCGACATGATGCAGTGCAGACTCAACTAATGCTTCGGGTGTTGGCTCACCGTACTTTCGCTGCAACTCTTTGCCCAGTGAACCCGCATTTACACCAATGCGAATCGGTATTCCTTTGTCACGCGCACTGTTAATCACCTCACGCACTTTGTCATCGCGGCCAATGTTACCGGGGTTGATCCGAAGGCAATCAACACCGTACTCAGCCACTTTCAAAGCAATTTTGTGATCAAAGTGTATATCGGCAACCAGAGGTACATCGACTTCAGCGCGGATCTTACGAAACGCTTCCGCTGCGTCCATCGTGGGTACCGAGATGCGCACAATGTCGGCACCCGCGTCAGCAATGGCTTTCACCTGCGACACAGTAGAGGCAACATCGCAGGTATCAGTGTTCGTCATACTCTGCACGCTGATAGGCGCGTCGCCGCCAACGGCCACGTCACCAACGAAAATTTTGCGCGATACTCGCCGCGTAATGGGAGACTCGGTTTTCACTGTTCGATTACCGTGAGTACTTTTACGATCGGCGTTTTAACAACTGCGTCGCCGGGCAGCTCACTAGCCCTTTTGGCTGCGCCAACATTGCCAACCTGTTCACCACCCTGCCACCACCACAACATCGCAAGCAAAAGCGCGAGGGTAGTCAAACCAATGACCACGCCCATGCCCGTAGCCTGCAGCTGAAGAGGACGTGTTTCGATTCGCCCTTTCTCCTGCAGGGGCTCCCGCGCCAGTACTTCATCATAAAGCGGTAGCAATTGCTCTTCACCAATATCGAGAAAACGCCCGTACGCTTTTATATACCCCCGTGCAAAAGCCTCATTGGGCAACGAAGCGTAATCATCGTCCTCTAGTAAATTAACGTACCTGGGTATTAGATTAAGCGCATCGGCGACCTCACGTTGCGACACACCCTGTGCCTCACGTCCAGCTCGCAAAAGCCCGCCTGGAGTGCTGAACGCATCCACCTGATTCAATAGTTGCTCAGTTGTCAGGCTATTCATTTTTAAATGCCTGATGTTCTTTTGAGTTTGGATAGAGGTTACTTAGCGCAAGGCCGTAACTGGCCTCAGCATCACGATCGCCACTTTCACGCGCCAACCGAATACCCAGCCAAAGTGCACGCGGCGATTGCTGACGCACCGACAATTTGTAAGTTTCATGGTATTTGCTGGAGGCAGAATAGTCGCCGGCCCTATATCGCAACTGCGCCAGCTCAAGCAACGCGATGCTATTGAGGCGCTCCATCGAAGTAACGCGCTTGAAGGCTTCCTCTGCACCTGCCCAGTCTTCAATTTTTGTTCTCGCCAAACCCAAATTAATGAATGCGCGAGTGCGCGATTCGTAAAGGGTATCTTCAACCACCACTTCTAACTGTTTTACAGCGCCTTCGAAATCGCTTTGGCCGTAGAGAAACGCCGCATAGTTATTGCGACAACGTGAACATTTACGATCAAGACGAATCGCTTTTTTGAAGTTTTCCTGGGCCAATTCATATTCACCCGTGCTTTGATAGACCAAAGCAAAGGCTTCATGTACATCTGCATTGTTGGCGTCGATTTTCTGCGCAATCTTCAAGTTTCTGGTGGCATCTTCCCAGTTGGCATCACCAATATATTGCCGCGCTAGCTGAACACGTTTCTCAAGGGCCTCCTCTGGGGATGCCTTCGCGGTAAACCCGCCCGTCGTGGTTGAAATACAGCCTGATAGTAAACTAACAACCAATAGCGTATAGAGAAGTACAAAAGGAATGCGCTTAGGTTCACCCATATTCATCACCCTACCTCTATGACCGGAACAGCATTTGCTGCCTGATAACGTGCCTGGCGTTTGGTCTTGTCGACGACCTGACCAACAAGCTGGCCACAAGCCGCATCAATATCATCACCGCGCGTAGTGCGCACCGTCACAATATAGCCTGCATCCACCAACACTTGCCAGAAACGCTGCACCGCATTTCCACTGGGGCGCTCATAATCTGACTGCGCGAACGGGTTGAACGGGATCAAATTGATTTTACAGGGGGTTGTTCGAAGTAATTGCGCCAATTCGCGCGCCTGCTCTGGCTGATCATTGATGCCTGCCATCAATGTATATTCGATGGTGACCACTCGGCTTTTATCGGACTGCGCATCCATATAATTGCGGCAGCTATCGAGCAAAACACTGATCGGGTACTTGCGGTTAATCGGCACGAGTTCATTACGCAGCTCGTCATTGGGCGCATGCAGAGACACCGCCAGGGAAACCTCGCTAACCTTCGCAAGCTCGTCTAGCGCGGGCACCACCCCAGAGGTACTGAGCGTCACCCTGCGCTTTGATAAACCATAGCCCAGATCGTCCAGCATCAGATCCATAGCAGAAACAACGTTGTCAAAATTTAGCAGCGGCTCACCCATCCCCATCATCACAACGTTAGTCACGACCCTTCGGTTGCCCGACTGAAAAGCGTCGTAAGAGTTTATGGCCTGCCACACTTGGCCTACAATTTCTGCAGCCGTAAGATCGCGCTGAAAACCTTGCTTACCGGTGGAGCAAAAACTGCAATCAAGACTGCACCCTACCTGCGAAGACACACACAGCGTCGCTCTGTTTCCTGAGGGTATAAGCACGGTTTCTACAAGCCCACCGCCCTCCACGCGAATCGCCCACTTACGGGTGCCATCGGCAGAATCGTGTTGGCTAACAATTTCTGGAGGCCTTACCTCAGCAATTTCCAACAACCGTTGGCGAAGCGCTTTACCCAAATTACTCATCTGCTCGATGTCGAGCACACCGGCATGGTGCATCCACTTCATCACCTGCGTTGCGCGAAACTTTTTTTCTCCCAGATCCAGAAAAAACGTTTCAAGCTGTGGCTTTGTCATGCCCAGCAGGTTAACCCGGGCTGGCTGGCCCGATCCGGCAACTGGCTGGCTGGTGGGTGGATTCATGGCAGCTGAAACTGGCGCCGTAGCTAGCGCCCGCAGACCTCGCTAGAGGCAAAGAAGTACGCAATTTCGCGGGCAGCTGATTCCGGTGAATCAGAACCGTGAACAGCGTTGGCGTCAATGGAAGAAGCGAAATCTGCGCGGATGGTGCCTTCAGCCGCTTCCTGTGGGTTGGTTGCACCCATCAGCTCCCGGTTTTTAGCAATAGCGCCCTCGCCTTCCAGTACCTGAACAACAACAGGACCAGATGTCATAAACTCGATCAGGGCAGGATAAAAAGGCCGTCCTTCGTGCTCGGCATAAAATCCGCCCGCAGTGGCATCGCTAAGATGTACCATTTTCGAGGCGACAATCTGCAGCCCATTTGACTCAAAACGTGAATAGATCTTGCCGATTACATTTTTACCAACGGCATCGGGCTTGATAATTGACAGTGTGCGCTCTACAGCCATGAATATTTCTCCAACAGAGGTGGTATTTCAGAGCGCGCAATTATACGGATTTTATGGGGCTGTTTCACCTGCAACAGCTGTCAAAGCGGACATTGTTTAGGTTAAAAATCAGGGTCTTAGGCTGCACAGCTCCTATAGCACCCAAATTGCCCTATGCGGGGCACACTCAGGTCAACTTTTATAGCCGGTAATCCGCTCGTGGCCTAGCAAAAGGCCGGCACGCTAGTGACAACACTATGGTGCGTGAGCGAGGGGTAAATGGGCGAACGCAGCGCTAAAAACCTAGCACTACTGGGTTTCCTCGATCCAGGCGGCCTGAATCGCCTCCAGCACTTTTTCACCGCAACGATCGGCATCATCATCAAAACCTGGGAGTGCCATCACCCAGTTGCGTAAATCAACAAAGTTAACCGCCAATGGATCTTCGTCGGCGTGTGCTTCTGTGAGCTCAATTGCAATATCGTTTACATCGGTCCAGCGCATGAGAATTGCCTCGTATAAGGACTGCCTAGTGCTGCTCTGACACCATATTTATCGTGTATTTCGGTATTTCTACGACGAGATCTTCATCCGCAACAATGGCCTGGCAAGACAGGCGAGAATCAGGCTCCAGACCCCAGGCTTTATCCAGGTAATCGTCTTCTAACTCATCCGCTTCCTCAAGCGAATCGTAGCCCTCGCGCACCACGACATGGCAAGTGGTGCAGGCACAGGACATCTCGCAAGCGTGCTCAATATCGATATCGTGGCGCAACAGCGCTCGACAGACACTCTCTCCCGGCTCCGCTTCGATGACAGCGCCTTCTGGACACAAATTCTCATTGGGAAGTACTACGATTTGCGTCATTTGCTGACCTCGCTATCCTGTGAACCAAGCTGTGAACTAATTGTTGAACCAACAGGGGCATCGCCCTTGGCCTTTTCTTCGTGAGCGTCTTCGTGAACGTCTTCCGAATAGTCCAGCGAATCTAACGATCGACCCGCCAGAGCCTCCCGAATACTTTTATCCATTCGCGCCGCAGCGAACGACTCACTAGCACGTCCCAATTTTTCTGTTTGCTGCCGTATGGAATCGACATCATCGCCTTCCAGGGCGGCCTGCATTTGCAGCATTTGTGCTTCCAGCGCCTCAAGCGCTGCCTCATCCAACAACTCTCCGTCTACCGCGAGCGCTGCCTTCAAACCATCTACCAACTGCCAGGCAGCAACTCGGTGCTCGGCTAACTGACGCGCTGCCATATCCTCACCGGCGTGGCTATAGGAAGCCTTGAGCATCTGCGTAATTTCTTCATCGCCCAGACCGAAAGAGGGCTTCACGGTAATATTTGCTTCAGAGCCTGTCGTTTCCTCTCGGGCCGTCACGTTTAGCAAGCCGTCTGCGTCAACCTGAAAAGTCACCAGAATGCGTGCGGCACCTGCAACCATGGGCGGTATACCGCGCAGCTCAAAACGCGCCAACGAACGACAGTCACCAACAAGCTCCCGTTCACCTTGCAGAATGTGAACAGCGAGGGCCGTCTGGCCATCTTTGTAGGTCGTAAACTCTTGAGCCCGGCTCACCGGAATGGTTGTATTACGCGGCACGATTTTCTCAACCAGCTCACCCATTGTCTCAATACCTAGTGACAACGGAATCACATCTAAGAGCAGTAAATCCCCTTCTGGACGATTGCCCGCTAGAATATCCGCCTGTAATGCGGCGCCTACCGCCACAACCTGATCTGGGTCGATATCGACCAGCGGTTCTCTCTCAAAGAAATCACCTACGGCAGCACGCACCAGCGGGACACGGGTAGAACCGCCTACCATCACAATATTATCTACGCCATCTTCAACATCTGCATCGCGCAGGCAGCGCCGGCATGCCCTCAACGTCTGTTTCACTAGGGGCTGAATTAGGGATTCGAACTCATCGCGCGAAAGAGCAATCGAACCTCCCTGCGGCGCTATGTCGGCAAGATCGATCTGCACGGTATCGTGCAATGAAAGCGCCTCTTTTGCTTCCCGCGAACGCGCTTGCAAAGTGCGATATGCGCCCGCATCCAACCCTGCGACATCCACTTTTCGCACAATCCAGTCGGCAACCGCTTCGTCAAAATCGTCACCGCCCAATGCCGTATCACCGCCAGTAGCTAGCACCTCAAATACGCCGCGGTGCAACCGCAAAACCGAAATATCGAAGGTACCGCCGCCAAGATCGTAAACGGCAATAACGCCTTTTTCAGCCGAGTCTAGCCCATAGGCCACCGCTGCCGCGGTTGGCTCATTTAGTAAACGCAGCACTGGCAGACCCGCCAGCGTTGCTGCATCTTTGGTGGCTTGACGCTGCGCCTCATCAAAGTAAGCCGGCACCGTGATAACAGCGCCCTCAATTTCGCCACCCAACGTGGATTCGGCGCGCGCACGCAGCACACGCAAGATTTCGCCTGAGGCTTGCACCGGGCTGATCTCACCAGCGCTGGTTTGAAACCGCACCATACCTGCATCGCCTGCCACCAATTGATACCGGGAACGCTCTGCGGCGGCGAGTGCATCTTCTCGCCCACGCCCCATGAATCGCTTCACGGAAACCAATGTGTCTGCCGGCGCATGCGCTGCCAACGCCAGCGCTTGCGCTCCGACCAGGGGAGCTTCAGCAGCACGATATTGCACTACTGAGGGGAGCATAACGCTGCCATCGTGATCGGGCAGGGCCTGAGCACGACCACCACGCACCGTGGCTACCAGCGAGTTTGTCGTTCCTAGATCAATACCCACGGCGCGCTTTACCTGATGAGGTAATGGTGACTGCCCGGGCTCTGCAATTTGCATCAATGCCATGTGATCGTGTTCTTATTTATCCATGAGGTCTGATTCGAGCTGCTCCGCCTCGACTAAAAGCTTGTCGAGGTACTGCATCTTCACGCATGCCTGTGCCGCTTTTTTTAATGCTTCGTTTGCATAGTTGCTTTCGAATTCTTTGCGCAGCGCTCCAAGATCATCGGTAATCTCATCCACCAAATGTTCCAGCACTTCGTCGGGATCAACCAAACTAGGAATAGATTCTAGCTTCTCTCGCAGCTCCATTTGCATCATTAAGAAACCGCCATCGATTTGTTGACGGGAAATTTCCTCGCCACTCCAGCCGGCCAGTTGCATCAAATACAGCGCACGAGTCAACGGTTTACGTAGCGCAGCGTAGGCCTCGTTGACCAGAGCAGAATACTGAACAGCCAAGCATTGTTCCTGCGCAGGCGCGCCGGCATAGCGGTCTGGGTGTAGCTCACCCTGAAGGACTCGATACCTATCACCCAGCTTTGCCTGATCCACAGAAAAGCCAACTGGCAGATCAAACAGCTGAAAATAGTTTTGTTGCAGATTAGGTAGAGACATAATGCGAGAAATGCCTAGCCGCCGTTACACGGTAAAGCTTTCCCCACACCCGCACTCTGCAGAAACATTGGGATTACGGAACTGCAGGCCTTCGTTCAAACCCTCTTTGACAAAGTCCAACTCTGTTCCTTCCAGATACACCAGACTCTTGGGGTCAACAATCACTTTCACACCGTGACCCTCAAATACCTGATCCTCTTCGGCAAGCTCATCAACAAACTCAAGCACGTATGCCATGCCAGAACAGCCGGACGTAGTAACACCTAAGCGTATTCCCAGACCGCTGCCTCGAGACTCAAGCTGGCCTGCAACATGCATCGCAGCCGATTCAGTAATTGAAACGCCCATTTGCCTACTGCCCTTTTTTCTCGCGCAGATCGCGGACCGCTGCCTTAATTGCATCCTCTGCCAAAACAGAACAATGGATTTTCACGGGTGGCAAAGCCAGCTCTTCAGCAATTTCGGTGTTACGAATCTGCTCGGCTTCATCAAGATTTTTACCTTTGACCCACTCCGTGAGCAAAGAGCTTGAGGCGATTGCAGAACCACATCCGTAGGTTTTGAACTTGGCATCTTCGATAACACCATCATCATTCACTTTAATTTGCAGGCGCATAACATCACCGCATGCAGGTGCACCCACCATGCCAGTGCCAACATTGTCATCGCCATCGTCGAGCTTGCCCACGTTGCGGGGGTTCTCGTAGTGATCCAGTACCTTGTCGCTATATGCCATTGTGAAGTTCCTCTTTCGATTTTCTCAATTCTGTTTTCGTTAAACGAGCCCAACTCAGCAACTGAGCCAGCGCAAAGCCGGCATCAATGCGCCGCCCACTCGATACTGTTTAGGTCCACCCCGTCTTTATACATGTCCCACAAAGGCGATAGTTCTCTGAGCTTGTCTACAGCCTCACGTAGCTGGGCCACGGCAACATCTATATCTTCTTCGGTCGTAAATCTGCCAAAGCTGAAACGCAAAGAGCTATGCGCCAACTCATCGTTTAAGCCTAACGCGCGTAACACGTAAGAAGGCTCCAGGCTTGCCGACGTACAGGCAGAACCGCTTGATACCGCTAAATCCTTCAGCGACATAATCAACGACTCCCCTTCAACAAAGGCAATGCTTACGTTAATCGCGCCGGGTAAATGATGCTCGTCGTCACCGTTGATATGCACTTCTTCGATATCACTGATGCCCTGCCAAAAACGATCACGCAAAGCCAACATGCGTACCGCCTCATCGGCCATACCTTCTCTTGCCACCTGTGCCGCTTCGCCCATTCCTACGATCTGATGCGTAGCCAAAGTTCCGGAGCGCATGCCACGCTCATGGCCACCACCGTGCATCTGCGCCTCCAGCCTTACCCTAGGTTTACGCCGCACATACAGGGCACCAACGCCTTTTGGCCCATACATTTTGTGACCAGACATCGACAGCAAATCAACTTTCATGGTCTCCATATCCAGAACAACTTTGCCGGCGCTTTGTGCAGCATCGACATGAAATAAAACACCTGCGTTGCGTGTTACCTCACCGATACCGGCAATATCATTGACAGTGCCAATTTCATTGTTGGCGTGCATGACACTCACTAGAATCGTATCGTCACGCAACGCTCCCGCAACGGCTTCTGGCGTGATCAGACCACTCGATTCAGGATCGAGGTAAGTCACTTCATACCCCTCGCGCTCGAGTTGGCGGCAGGTATCAAGCACCGCTTTGTGTTCAATCTTTGAGGTAATGATGTGCTTACCTTTCTTGCCGTAGAAATGAGCTACGCCTTTGATCGCCAGGTTATCTGACTCGGTGGCACCCGAAGTCCACACGATTTCGCGCGGGTCAGCGTTGAGTAGATCTGCCACCTGTCTGCGACCGTTCTCTACCGCTTCTTCTGCTTTCCAACCATACATATGCGAACGCGACGCGGGGTTACCAAAGTTCCCCTCCATCGACAAACAATGCACCATCTTCTCGACTACCCGCGGGTCCACCGGCGTTGTAGCCAAGTAATCGAAGTAAATCGGTTTTTCCATGTTTCTCTAGCTCCACACACTTACTGATGTTGATTAACTGCTGTTTACGCTGCGCTTTTCACGCCGCGGAGCAGGCTAAACCTGTGTCAAGGCAAGCCCTTCAATATCGTGGCTACGGGCATTTTGGCGCGCAGAGATGTCCTGCACCTCTCGGCGCTCAACAAGATTCGAAAGACTAATGCCGCTGAGGAAGCCATGGATTTGATCGCTCAGATCACACCACAAATGGTGCGTGAGGCACACCTCCCCCTGCTGGCAATCTGCTGTACCGCCACAACCGGTTGCGTCCACGGCTTCGTTCACGGCATCAATAATCTGAGCCACAAAAATTTCACTGCTGACACGACTTAAGCGATATCCACCGCCAGGGCCACGCACGCTGCTCACCAGCTCGTTTCTACGCAGCTTGGCAAAAAGTTGCTCAAGATAAGATAAAGAAATGTTCTGCCGGCTGGAAATATCAGCCAGACTCACAGGGCGTTCTGAGCCATGCAGTGCCAAGTCCAACATGGCCGTCACCGCATATCTACCTTTCGTTGTCAGTCGCACGCTTCGCCTCCATTTTTGCCACAGAGGAAGTATGCAATACCCTACTATTTTGATCAACTATAAAACCGACTATTTTAGTCGGATTAAGCTCAAGATGGCGGCTTTTGGCCCTTTTTGACCCATTTTTGCGTTTCGGTCAGGATGCCGCGCAGAATGTTCAATTCCATTTCATCCAAACGAACCCTGCTGTATAGCCTCCGCAAGCGGGACATGAGCTGCCTGGGCGCTGCGGGATCAAGAAACTCAAGCTCCACCAGCGTTTCCTCAAGATGCGTATAAAAACGCTCCATGTTGTCCGCGGTACTAAAGGGGGTATCCCACTGTGCATCAGCAGCCTGGGGCAGATCACCCTCTACGCAGAGGCTGTGCAGTTCGTAGCACAGAATTTGAACAGCCATTGCCAGGTTGAGAGAGCTGTACCCTTCTGCGGTAGGAATATTAACGTGTAAGTTGCAGAGCTTTAGCTCGTCGTTGGTGAGGCCGCGATCTTCTCGACCGAACAGAATGGCCACCTGCTCTTGACCAGACACAGCGTTCACTTCTTGGGCGCAACGCTTCGGATCGAGCAGCGGCCAAGGAATCCGGCGGCCTCGCGCACTGGTACCCACTACAAACTGGCAGTCTGCTATCGCCTCTTCGAGCGTCTGGGTGATCACTACATTCTCAAGCACATCCTGGGCAGAAGCTGCACGCCAAACGGCCTGCTCATCTGGAAACTGCCTTGGGGCAACCAGATAAAGGCGCTCGATACCCATATTTTTCATCGCTCGCGCAGAGCCACCGATATTTCCGGGGTGGCTGGTGTTAACCAAAACAATGCGAACGTTTTTTAGGTTCATACCGTCAGAATAAATGGGACCAGCTATGCCAACAATGGCCGCACAGTCTGCAGCACCGCTTTGAAACACTTGGGGTTACCGGCAACAATGTTGCCAGAGTCGAGGAAGCTGTCAGACCCGTCAATGTCAGCAACCAGCCCACCCGCTTCGCGAATGAGCAAAGCCCCGGCAGCCATATCCCATGCCGACAACCCCACCTCCCAAAACGCATCAAAACGTCCGGCCGCCACGTAGGCTAAGTCAAGAGAGGCAGCACCCGGGCGACGAATTCCCGCCGTTTGCCCAGCCAGCACCTCTACCGACTTACTGTAAGCGGCTAGCTTATCGTCACAGTGGTTTTTAAAAGGAATACCCGTACCCAGCAAAGCGCCATCCAGGTTAGGCAATGCGCTCACGCGAATACGGTGACCATTGAGTTGCGCGCCCTTACCGCGAGAAGCGGTAAACTCCTCGCGACGCACAGGATCGACAACGACAGCATGCTCCAGCTTGCCGTTGTGCAGGCACGCAATTGAAACGGCATAGTGCGGAATGCCGCGGATAAAGTTTGTGGTGCCATCCAGGGGATCAATGACCCAACGGTACTCAGCGTCCTCGCTGCCATGGAGGCCGGTTTCCTCCCCCAACACCGCATGGTCTGGATACGCCTTTTGCAGGTGATAGATTAACTCCTGCTCGGCGCTTTCATCCACTTCGGTAACAAAGTTGTTGACGCCTTTAGCCTTTACTTCAAAGCGATCAAGATCGTCAGAGGCACGCACGATGTTCTCGCCCACTTTACGGGCGGCTCGCAGCGCAATATTGATCATTGGTTCCATGGCGGTTCTCGGCGGGTGGTTAAAGCGGGCGCGATTATAGCAGCCCCGCTATCGGTTTAGGGCGTCAGCTCTTCCTGATCTTCGCCTTCTTTCACAGGGATCATCAGATCTTCCTTGCTCACATTGAGTGCGATCAGCGTGTTGGCAGCCACGTAGATAGAAGAGTAGGTACCAACGGTAACACCGACAATCAAGGCAATCGCAAAGCCGCGAATAATCTCGCCGCCAAAGACAGCCAAAGCAGTCAACACCAGTAACGTCGTCAATGACGTTACCAACGTTCGCCCCAGCGTTTCGGTCAATGAAATGTTGATCACCTCGACGGGGTCTGTGCGCCGGATCTTGCGAAAATTCTCTCGAATACGATCTGAAACCACAATGGTGTCGTTGAGCGAGTAACCTATCACCGCTAACAGTGCCGCTAACACCGTTAAATCAAACTCAACACCGGTGAGCGAGAAGAAGCCTAACGTCACGATGACATCGTGCACCAGAGCCACGACCGCTCCGAAGGCAAACTTGAGCTGAAACCGAAAGGCGATGTAGAGCATAACCAGACCCAACGCCATCAACATCGCAAGGCCGCCCTGCTCACGAAGTTCGTCACCCACCTGCGGGCCAACAAACTCGTTACGCCTTAGCTCAATCTCGCCCTCGTAGGCTTCATCCAGGCGCTGCATTAACAAAACGCCCTGCTCGTCAGAATACCCCTGCGGCAATCGGATAAGGACATCCCTATCGCTACCGAAACTCACTACGACAGCGCCTTCATAGTTGTTTTCGTCCAACGTCTTGCGAATCGCGTTTAAGTCAGCGCTCTCACTGTAATTCAACTCCACCAGCGTACCGCCGGTAAAATCCAAACCCCAATTGAGCTGGTTTATGGCCAATGAACCCAGCGCAACGGCAATTAACACCACCGAAAATAAAGCAGCAAGCTTACGTCTACCCATGAAGTTAATCGTTTTCATGCTGCAGCTCCTTTACCGCCAATCGACAATTTTTTCACCCGACGCCCGCCATAAAATAGATTCACCAGCGCTCTGGTTCCCATGATGGCAGTAAACATAGAGGTTAGAATGCCTACCGACAGCGTGACAGCAAAGCCTTTCACCGGCCCGGTACCGACCGCGTAGAGAATAACTGCAACAATCAAGGTAGTGATGTTGGCATCGAGAATAGTGGCTACAGCCCGCTCAAAACCCGCATGTATCGCCATTTGTGGCGAGAGCCCGTTTCGGGTCTCCTCCCGTATCCGCGAGAAAATAAGCACGTTGGCATCCACCGCCATACCCACCGTTAACACGATCCCCGCAATACCCGGGAGTGTTAGCGTTGCACCCAAAATAGACATCACAGAAATCAACAGCACCAGGTTGCAACTGAGCGCGATCACCGCAGCAATACCAAACACCCGGTAATACAGCACCATAAACACGGCGACCAGCGCGAGGCCAATCTGGACTGACTTCACCCCTAGCTCGATATTCTCAGCACCCAACGACGGGCCAACCGTGCGCTCTTCTACAAAGCTAATGGGCGCTGCCAGGGCGCCGGCGCGTAACATCAACGCTAGTTCGGAAGCTTCTTGCGGGCTGTCTAATCCAGTGATTTGAAATTGTGCGCCCAGTGCAGATTGAATGACGGGAGCGGTCAGGAGCTTTTTCTCATCGTAGGGAGTTTTAATCTGCGTTTCAGTGCCGTCTTCTGCGGTCTCCCAACGCGTGCGATATTTTCGCTCAATAAACAATACGCCCATGCGGCGCTTGATATTGTTACGCGTACCGCGCGACATCATCGTTCCGCCTTCGCTATCCAGGCTTATCGAGACATTGGGCATGCCATTTTCATCAAAGCTAGCCTGTGCAGTGGACACCCGCTCACCGGTAATAATACTTGTACGCTCTAGCCACTCTGTTGCGCCCGCTCTATCAGCACCGCGGTACTCGAAACGCTGTTTTTCTGATGGCGGTGCATCCAGGTTGGCAACTAAACGAAATTCCAAATTAGCGACCTTACCCAGAATACGCTTGGCTTCGGCGGTATCCTGAATACCGGGCAGCTCCACTACAATTCGATTCTTACCCTGTCGCTGCACTAGCGGCTCAGATACACCCAGTTCATTTACCCGATTGCGCAGCGTAGTGAGATTCTGCGTGACCGCGTAATCGGCAATTTCTTTTCGCATCTGCTCGGGCATCAGCGCCGTAAGGTTCCAACTATCACCCTCATCAATCCGATCGAGCACCAATTCTGGGCTCGCTTCGGCGATAACCTTACGTGCCTGCTCTCGAAGCTCCTCGGTTTTGAAACGGGTCTGCACCAGACCATCGGCTCGCTGAGTAACCAGGCCTCGGATGCGTTCCTCGCGCAATACGCGCTTTACCGACTCAAAATAGAAATCCAGACGGCGTTCTATAGCCGCCTCGGTATCAACCTCTAACTTAAAATGCACGCCGCCACTCAAATCCAATCCGAGCTTCATTGGCTGGCCGCCGTAATCACTCAGCCAGGCCGGTGTTGTCGGTGCCAGGTTCAGTGCCACGATGTAGCTATCACCCAAGGCCCGCGATACCACCGCCTTGCCATGCAATTGCGCATCGGCATCGCGTAGGCGGATCAGTGCATTCCGGCCGTCTGCCTGCAGTTCCTCGCCAAAATACGCTATGCCTTCCTCATCGAGAGCAGCACGCACCTTGCCCAGCGTTCTCTCATCCACCTGCAAAGAGCTGTTTTCACCGGTAACCTGCAATGCAGCGTCTGGGGCATAAAGATTCGGAGCGGCGTAGAAGAAACCCACACACAGCACGACTAATACGAGCAGATACTTCCACAAGGGGTACTTATTCAACATGAGAGGGCTCAACTAGACAGAGAGAGTTTTGGAGCACCACACGTGCTCCATTAAAAACGTGCGCCATTATAAAATAACGAGGCATGGCCACAAGGGAAGATTTGCCACGCTCAACCAGCCCAGACACGGGCATTGCGGAAAAGACGCAACCAACCAGCATCCTCCCCCCACTCGGCTGGCGCCCACGAGTGCTGAATGGTGCGAAACACCCGCTCAGGGTGCGGCATCATTATGGTTGCGCGACCATCGAGGCTAGTAACACCGGCTATGCCGTTAGCCGACCCATTGGGATTGGCTGGGTAGCGCTGGGCAATACTCAAATCGTTCTCTATGTATCGAAGCACGATCGTGCCGCTTGCCTCACAGGCATCAAGCGCATCGTTACTGGCGAAACTCGCTCTGCCCTCACCGTGAGCCACCGCAATAGGAAGATGAGACCCCGCCATGTCACGCAGCAGTACAGAATCGGTTGCTGCTACCTGTACCAGTGACAACCGCGCTTCAAATTGCTCAGAAGAATTCCTTAAAAAGCGCGGCCAGTGGTCTGCCCCCGGGATCAGCTCTTTCAATGTAGATACCATCTGGCAGCCGTTGCACACACCCAGTGTGAAAGTATCGGGCCGCGCAAAAAATTGCGCGAATCGCTCACGCACTTCATCGTTAAAGAGAATACTCTTGGCCCATCCCTCGCCGGCGCCCAGGACATCGCCATAGGAAAACCCGCCACAGGCAACCAAACCGCTAAAACCTGCCAGTTCAGTTTTGCCGGCGAGAATATCACTCATATGTACATCGATAGGCGAAAAACCAGCCCGATGGAAAGCCGCAGCCATTTCGACATGCCCGTTAACACCCTGCTCGCGTAACACCGCAACACTGGGGCGTGCACCCACGTTTATAAAGGGCGCGGTGATATCGTCTGAGGGATCGTAGGACAGGCTTACTGACAAACCTGGGTCATCAGCAGTGTGGCGCTCGTATTCCTGCGCCGCACACGTCGGGTTATCCCGCAGAGCCTGAATCTCGTAGCTGGTGCGCGACCACAGTGCTTGCAGGCTGCCCCGCGTATCTGTGAGTACTGCCCCACCGCCATCCACAAACTCAATGCTTTCACCGGCAATGGCGCGGCCCACCACATGGAGACAGTCGCCCAAGCCAAGCGCCGCCGCTTTGGCACGCACGTCGTCCAACACAGCCGTACTGATCTGTAGTACCGCACCTGCCTCCTCGTTGAATAGCTTCTCTACTGGTGTACCGGAGGTTAGCGTTGAAGTATCTACCGACAGCCCGCACCGGCCAGCAAACGCCATCTCCAACAGCGTCACCATCAATCCGCCATCAGAGCGATCGTGATATGCGAGCAATGTCTCTTCGTTCACGAGCTGCTGAACGAGCTGATAGAAGTTTCGCAGTATGGCGGGATCATCCACGTCAGGCGCTTTATTACCCATTTTGCCTGCGGTTTGCGCCAGCGCTGAAGCACCCATTCTGTTCTCGCCAAAACCAAGATCCAACACTACGAGCACAGCATCTACGTGAGTCTGTAGCTCAGGAGTGACTGTTTTGCGAGCATCCAGCACGGGAGAAAAGGCTGAAATGATCAGCGACATTGGCGCGGTCACAGACTTGTCCTCGCCACCCTCCTGCCAGGTTGTGCGCATAGACATAGAGTCTTTGCCCACCGGAATCGTGATACCCAGCGCTGGGCAAAACTCCATACCCACGGCCTGTACCGTATCGAACAGCGCTTCGTCTTCGGCCCCGTGGCCAGCTGCGCACATCCAGTTAGCAGACAGTTTAATATTGCGGATATCGCCAATATCTGCCGCGGCAATATTAGTAATCGCCTCTGCGACCGCCATACGACCCGACGCAGGGCCATCAATCAAGGCGAGCGGCGTGCGCTCTCCCATCGACATAGCCTCACCCGCGTAGCTGTCATAGGAAACCGTCGTTACCGCGCAATCGGCAACGGGCACCTGCCAGGGGCCAACCAGCTGATCCCGAGCAACCATGCCCGTGACTGTGCGATCACCGATGGTAATGAGAAAGTTCTTACTCGCAACGCCAGGAACCTGCAGCACTTGCTGAGTTGCCTGCGCCACTGTCGTCGTCAGAACCAGATCGGGCAGTTCCACGGGCTGCCGGTTAAACTTGCGAACCATTTTCGGTGGCTTTCCAAAGAGCACTGACATAGGCAAATCAACTGGGTTATTGCCAAACCGCTGGTCAGTTAGCGCCAAGTGCATTTCTTCGGTTGCCTCGCCCACCACTGCGTAAGGGCAACGCTCTCGCTCACAGATCGCCTCAAACTGCTCGAGGTGCTCTGGCTCAACTGCCATCACATAACGCTCTTGCGATTCGTTACACCAGATTTCAAGCGGCGACATACCCGGCTCGTCATTAGGTACATTGCGCAGCTCGAATCGCCCGCCACGGTTGCCGTCTTTTACCAACTCAGGGAACGCATTGGAGAGCCCGCCCGCGCCCACATCGTGAATGAAGGCAATGGGGTTGTGTTTGCCCAGCTGCCAGCAGCGATCTATCACCTCCTGACAACGACGCTCCATCTCCGGGTTTTGACGCTGTACAGACGCAAAATCCAAATCTTCCGCACTTTGACCGCTGGCCATGGAAGAGGCGGCGCCACCACCGAGGCCGATCAACATGGCGGGGCCACCGAGAACAATGAGCTTCGCACCGGGCCGGTAATCGCCCTTCTGCACATGTTCATCACGAATATTGCCATAGCCACCGGCGATCATGATCGGCTTGTGGTAACCACGCATAGCCTCGCCATCGACACCGGGAGTCAGCTGTTCGAAACTGCGGAAGTAGCCGCAGATATTGGGCCGGCCAAATTCGTTGTTGAATGCCGCAGCGCCTATCGGCCCCTCAACCATGATGTCCAGGGCAGAAACTATGCGCCCCGGCTTGCCATACTGTGTTTCCCAGGGTTTCAAATAATCGGGGATTTCAAGATTCGATACCGAAAAACCGGCCAGGCCCACTTTCGGTTTAGAGCCACGACCTACTGCGCCCTCATCACGAATCTCGCCACCTGCCCCGGTGCCAGCGCCGGGATACGGAGCAATAGCGGTGGGATGGTTATGCGTTTCTACTTTCATCAACAGATGAATGTCTTCATCAGAGAACGCGTACTCGCCGGTTTCAGGGTCGGGGTAGAAACGCCCAGCGCGCTGGCCCCTCACCACAGCGGCATTGTCTGAGTAGGCGGAAAGCACGTCTTCGCCGCCCTGCTCATTGGTGTTACGGATCATCTTGAATAGCGAATGGCTCTGCTCTTCGCCATCAATCACCCAATCAGCATTGAAAATTTTGTGGCGGCAGTGTTCCGAATTCGCCTGAGCAAACATCATCAATTCAATATCGTTGGGATTACGGCCTAGCGCGGTAAAACTCTCAACGAGATAGGCGATTTCATCGTCTGCCAGTGCCAAGCCCAATGCTTGATCTGCCGCTTTCAGCGCCACTTCGCCGCCGCTCAGCACGTCTACACTGGACAATGCACCAGGTTCAGCGTGCTCAAAAAGCACACCGGCCGCTGCGAGTTCGGGCAGCAACGCCTCCGTCATTCGATCATGCAGAAGGCCGCCTAGCGCCTGGTGCTGATCAGCAGAAAAGTGGGGGGGCAGTTCGAGGTACCACGCCTGGCCACGCTCGATCCGCAGAACGTCGCGCAGGCCGCAGTTGTGAGCGATGTCAGTTGCTTTGCTCGACCAGGGCGAAATGGTGCCGGGCCTGGGTACTGTTAGCAGTAACGTTGCGCCCTCTGGAACCGGTGTCAAAGCAGACTCATCGGCTGAGCCGCCCTCTCCATAGTTCAGCAGCGATGCGAGCACTGCCAGGCGCTCTGGCGCCAACGAGGCGTCACCCACGACCGCGCAAAAATGCACGTATTCGGTGTGAAGAAGGCGAAGGTTGGGATCAATCAATGCCAGCTTCTGAGCTAGCTTATCGACACGAAAGGCAGAAAGGGCAGGCGCGCCGCGCAGGGTTAACATGCCGAGAGCAACTCCAAAAAATGCAGGATTTTGAAGGGGCAGCATTGTACTGTATTTGGCCTGTCATCGTTACAAGAAAATGGCGCGAATTACGGCGAACATTGCTGCATCACACCGCCGATGCTGGTTACACTAGGGTTATGAATCGGATTGCCGCCACGCTGCCTGTTTTCAGGCTCACTCAATCACATTTTTCCAGGCTGTTGCTTGGGCTATTTGCTCTCATCCTGAGCGGCTGTGAACAACCAGACTCCCTTGAGGCCATTCGCGATCAAGGTGAGCTGGTTGTAGTAAGCCGCAACAGCCCAACCACCTACTTCGTTAACAAAAATGGTCTGGCAGGTTTCGAGTATGATTTAACCGGCATGCTTGCCCAGGAGCTGGGTGTAGATCTGGTTATAGAGCCTGCCTTCAGCCTGCAAGGCATCTTCACCTCGCTTACCCGCAATGAGGCCAATCTAGCGGCTGCAGGGCTTACACTCACAGAGCTACGCGCTTCAAACTACGAGCACTCTGCCTCTTACTTCAAATTAACACCACAGATGGTGTATGTGGCTGGCACCTTTCGCCCACGCAACATGGAACAGGCTGAGGGAATGTCGATTGCTGTGCTGGCGGATTCAAGCCATGCAGAGGCATTACGCAAGTTACGCGACGAACAATTCCCCGAACTTAAATGGCGTGAAATCCCCGAAGCCGACACGATGGAACTCATGGAGTTGGTCAATACCGGTGAAGTACAGCTGGCAGTTATCGATTCCAATGAGTTTAAGGTGCAGCAGAGCCTCTACCCTCGACTCAAGGTTGCCTTTGATCTGGGCGAAGAACAGGACATGGTTTGGTATTTGCCGCCAGACATAGATAACGCCCGGCTTCTCACTCGGATTAACGCGTTCATTCAGCGTTTGCAGGAAGACGGCACGCTAGAGAGGCAACGAGAGATTCATTTCGGCCACACGCGTGGTGTCTCACGTATTGGCTCCCACACCTTTCTTGGCAAAATGCGCAGAGAGCTACCCAAGCATAAGGATTTAATCAGACAAGTTGCCAACGAATACAAGATTGATTGGCACCTGCTAGCAGCGGTGTCTTATCAGGAGTCACACTGGAATCCGCGAGCGGCATCGCCTACCGGCGTACGTGGCATGATGATGCTGACCTTGCCTACAGCAAAAGATCTGGGGGTGACCAATCGGCTGGATGCTTCACAAAGCTTGCGCGGCGGTGCGCGCTACCTGAAAAACATCAAGCGCAGGCTACCCGATGACATTGCCGACCCTGATCGCACGTGGATGGCGTTAGCCGCCTATAACATCGGCATGGGGCATCTACACGATGCGCGCAAGATTACCGATGCACAGGGCGGCAACCCCGATCTGTGGCGTGACGTGATGGAACGGCTGCCGCTATTACAGAAAAGTAAGTTCTATAAGAAAACACGATACGGTTATGCGCGAGGAATGGAAGCCGTTACTTACGTGCAGAACATCCGCCACTACTACAGTATTTTGCAGTGGCAGGACATACCCGACAACAAAGCTCGCCCGCCGGTAAAAACGGAGCAATACGTCCCTAAAGCCGTTCGTGATATCGGTTTGTTGTCGCTATAGCGCTGCCCGACTTTAGCGATACCCAGTTTTAACTACGCTGGGCATTAACAACACTGGGCTTTAGAGA
Organism: Halioglobus sp.; assembly: GCA_045106775.1. GTDB lineage: Bacteria > Pseudomonadota > Gammaproteobacteria > Pseudomonadales > Halieaceae > Marimicrobium. Next base: position 9,021 of record JBGCFE010000177.1, on the reverse strand, counting down.
CAGCGTCTGCGCAATAGCAAAAAGATACCCACGGCAACTAACGCGAAAGACCCCGGCGTCGGAACAGCGTTGGGAACGTCGCGGAAGAACCAGCCGCCTGCCGCAATACTCTCCAGCGTACCCGCACCCACATCCAATAAATAGCCCGTTGAAATTCGCGTACCTGCTATCTCCAAACCCTTAAGAAAAGACGTTTCGCCACTGGCAATGACACCAGCAAAAGCTTCACCACTGGCTGCGTCAAGCGTTGAGCTCAACCCCGCTAACAGTGTTACTTCCTGTGAAACAACACCGGGCAAGACCGGGAAAACAAACGTGGCATCAAAACCCAGAGTAGCCAAAAGGTTTGTCGTGAAAGAGAAATCACCATCAGCATAATCTGTAGCGCCACTGGGTAAAGGCGTAATGGACGAGAACAAGTCACCTACCTGGCCAATGCTGGCCCAAGTCCACCCGGAGAGATCAACGTCACTAGCGCCGACAGTACCTGCGCACTCACCCGTGCCACAAACAGCGTTCAACTCATTCCACGAAACACCCAGCACTGCGCTGGGTTGCAACCACTCGCGACCCTCGATAATCGGGTTGGCCTGGGCTGCGCCGCTTACCAAGAAACATGAAAACAAGCTACCCAAAAAGCTAAACAACAAGCGACTACGTAAAACCCGGGCTACTTTCACGGCAGAGATCCTCTTACTTTCTTTACCATGACTCTAGTAGGGAAGTGAAAAAAGCGCAAACAGCGAGCTAGGAAACAAATCTAGCGCCGCTCCTGAAAAAACGCCTTCAATCGCGCGCTACTTAGCTCAGCTAATACGCCGCCTTCCCAACTAACCTTGTGGTTGTACCAAGGCTCGTCGAATATCTGGCAGGTGCTGCACACCACTCCCGCGCGAGGCTCTTTAGCGGCAAAAATTAGTCTATCAACACGCGCATGAATCAAAGCCCCTGCGCACATCGTGCAGGGCTCAAGTGTGACGTACAGTGTGGTATTGGGCAGCCGGTAGTTACCCATGGCATAGGCAGCGTCACGCAAGGCAACCACTTCAGCGTGCGCCGTAGGGTCGCTGGCACTGATCACCTGATTCCAACCCTCCCCTATCAGCTCGCCCTCACACACCAGCACCGCGCCTACCGGCACCTCGCCCTCATTGGCAGCGCGATCTGCAAGGTTCAAAGCACGACGCATCCATTTTTCATGCTCTGCCTTTTCGATGACTGAAGAATTTTCTCTGGACAAAACGGTTATGGCTCCCTGTTGAATTCGAATGAACGCGACTTGAGTAGACTAGCCACCCGCTTCTTTGCTCATAAACGTGGCGCCGAATTCACCATACCAGTGTGCGCCTTGCGCTGTTACCACAAGATAGAAGCGCGGATTCAGTATCCTCGGCTCTGCCAGCTTAACCTGCCACCGAAGGCCCTCTTCGTCTAGCGGCTGCATAGGGGTTGGGGCTAAGTCATTATCGTTAAGCGCTGGAGCGAACGCTAAAAATGCTGCGTCTATACCTGGCTGCGCAGTGAGAAGAAACGTACCGCTGGCTGGATCGCCGGTTGCCACAATGGAAACCCGCAGCTCTGCGTTGCGTAAATCACAGCGGCCGCTGGGGTATCGACAATTGCTTTGCTCAACTAACGGATAAGTCCCTCCTTCCACCGCGGGGTGAGGTTGCTCTCCAAACAAATGACCCGTCAGATACCAGGCCATAACGGCCAGTACGGGGGTGACCAGCAGCGCCAATACAATATGCTTGTTGCTAAACACCGGTGCTACCTAATGCGCATGACTCACGCCAGAACCCGAGGGAACACGTATATCGTCGACGAGATCCTGCACGGCTTCGGGAGGTTCCGGGGTAAACGCTGAGACAGCAAAGGCAATGGCAAAATTGATCAAGGCACCAACAACGCCAAACGCATTCGGCTCAATACCCATAAACCAGTTGGGCGCAAGATCTCCCAAAAATGCGGTCGAGGGTACAAACATTATCCCCTTGTGCTGAAACACATAGAAAAGCGTGACCCCTATTCCTGCCAGCATGCCGCAAACGGCACCTTCTTTAGTCACCCGTTTAGAAAAAATACCCATCATCAACGCAGGGAAGATTGAGGATGCGGCCAAACCAAAGGCCAGCGCCACGGTGCCAGCAGCAAAACCGGGCGGATTAAGCCCTAGGTAACCCGCGCCCAGCACCGCAACCGCCATTGCGACTCGACTGGCCATCAGCTCCTGCTTCTCAGTGATATTAGGCGTAAACATTCCCTTGAGAAGATCGTGGGAAATGGCTGAGGCAATAGCCAGCAACAAACCCGCTGCAGTGGATAACGCCGCGGCCAAGCCGCCCGCGGCCACCAGGGCGATCACCCAATTGGGCAGTTTGGCAATTTCAGGGTTAGCCAGCACCAGGATATCGTTATCGACTTTCACCAATTCGTTACTTTGCGGATCGGCGGTGTACTGCATCAGGCCATCACCATTTTTGTCTTGATGTTCTAGCAGCCCGGTTTTCTCCCAGTTCTTAAACCACTGCGGCCGCTCGTCGTATGCAAGGTACTGCCCGGGCGCTGGCTCTATCGTTGCCATCAAATTCAAGCGCGCCATACCCGCAACGGCAGGAGCAGTCGTGTAAAGAACCGCGATAAAGACCAGCGCCCAACCCGCTGATGCGCGCGCATCGCGCACCTTGGGCACAGTGAAAAAACGAATAATGACATGGGGCAACCCAGCGGTACCGATCATGAGTGAAGCGGTGTAGGCAAACATATTGAGCGTATTGCCCCGCACATTGGTGGTGTACTGATCAAAGCCCAGGTCTGTCACGACTTGATCTAACCTATCAAGCAGATACACCTCTGAGCCCACCAGCGTGCCACCCAACCCGATCTGAGGAATTGGGTTTCCGGTTAGCTGCAGGCTAATAAAAATCGCGGGAATCGTATAGGCCAGAATGAGAACACAGTATTGCGCGATCTGCGTGTAGGTAATTCCCTTCATGCCGCCCAACACTGCATAGAAGAAAACAATAGCCATACCAATCAGAAGGCCGGTGTCGTAGCGCACCTCCAGGAACCGAGAAAAGGCTACGCCCACACCTTTCATTTGCCCAATCACATAAGTCACTGAACAAATAATCAAACACACCACCGCCACGGCACGCGCAGTTTTCGAGTAGAAACGATCTCCAATAAACTCCGGAACGGTGAACTTGCCGTACTTGCGTAGATAGGGCGCCAGCAGCAGTGCGAGAATCACGTAACCGCCTGTCCAGCCCATTAAAAATACCGAACCGCCATAGCCCATAAATGCGATCATGCCGGCCATAGAAATAAATGAGGCGGCCGACATCCAATCTGCCGCAGTCGCCATCCCATTAGCCACTGGGTGCACTCCGCCGCCCGCCACATAGAAATCCTCTGTGGTGCCAGCGCGCGCCCAAATCGCAATACCGATATACAGGGCGAACGACGCACCCACCACCAGATAAGAAAGCGTTTGAAGATCCATCTATACGCCCCTAGTGCTCGTCAACGCCGAACTCACGATCCAACGCCGCCATCTTGCGTGTGTAGTAGAAAATCAAAATGACGAAAACGTAGACGGCTCCCTGCTGGGCGAACCAGAACCCCAGTTTATAGCCTCCGATTTGAATCTGATTTAATACATCGACAAACAAAATGCCGCAGCCGTAACTGACCACAAACCACACTACAAAGACTCTCACCATCAAGGAAAGATTCCGGCGCCAGTATTGTTCGGCTTTCGCCTCATTCAGATTCGACACGATTAGTTACCTTATTATTGTTTTGCGTTAGCTGCGCACTATAACATCAACACCCACTTTCATCTGCTGTCTCCTGCTACATGCCTGGATGATATACTCTTCAGGCAGGCATTCATGAGCAGGGATTCTCGTGCAATCACAATTCGATATTGCTACAGCTACAGGGGTGGACGTTCATCTCAATATTGCCGGCGCAGGCGCCCGCAGCTACGCTTTCGTTATCGACTGGCACATACGCCTGCTTTTCGCTCTAGCCTGGTTTGCCGTTACCAGCATGATAGTGGTTGGCTCGCTAAATACACCGGACGGTAGCGGCGAAAACGGTGAGCTGTATTTCGCAGTAGTGGTTGCGCCGGCTATTGCTATCTATGCACTCTATCATTTGGTACTAGAAATTTTGATGCGCGGGCGCACGCCGGGTAAGCGAATAGCTGGCGTACGCATTGTGTCCATTGAAGGCCAGGAACCCACATTAATGGCCCTGGTCATCCGCAACGTACTACGGCTGATAGACAGCCTACCGTTCGGTTATACCATTGGCCTGCTGTTTGCATTTTTCACCACCAATTCTGTACGCATCGGAGACCTTGCGGCCGGAACACTCCTCATATACGAGTCAGACTCACGAGGCGAGAAACTAAACACGGTGCCAGTAAGCCCCGCAGCGATATCAGCGTACGGGCTAGACCGCGCAGAGCTGGCGCAGGATCTGCTTAACCGCTGGAGTTCACTTGGAAAAGAGGAGAAAGTGGATCTGGCCATTCGGCTAATCCCGCAGATGGACAGAAGCTTCACGGTAGAGCGTGATGCGGAACTTCTCCACGCCAAATTGAAGCAGTTGTTGGAGACACCACACTGATGAATGTGCGACGAAGAAGATGAGCCAGCGTACCGAAGAGTGGCTACAGCAGCGCGCTGCCGACTGGCAAAAGCTTGAAGCATCCCTCCCGGCAATGGAGGATAACAAGCAAGTTAGCTATCGAGAGTTACGGCGGATCATTCACGTTTACCCAGAGCTCGCCAGAGACGTTGCCGTATTGCGCAGAGAGGCACCGGGAGCAAGAACTACAAGTTACTTAGAGCGCATATACCAGCGCTGTCACCGCGTACTTTTCAAACCTCCGGGCACGAGCGCTCTGGATGTCGCTACCTTGATGAAAACGGACGTTCCTGAAATTGCTTATTCCCTACGCTGGCAAATTTTCAGTGTCGCATTACTTTTTGTGTTCGGGATAGCCGTAGGTGCTTGGCTGGTTTCAACGTACCCTGAGCTGGCGGCACTGTTTGCATCAGAGGGAATGATTGAAGAAGTACAAAGTGGCAAGTTGTGGACAGATGGATTACTCAACGTTGTCCCGTCCTCGCTGTTATCGGTTCAGATACTCACTAACAACATTATGGTTGCACTCACGGCGATGTGCTTGGGCACGCTTTATGGCATCGGCACGCTGTATATCATTGGGCTCAATGGTCTCATGCTCGGCGGTGTTTTCGCTCTCACAGCGCAGTATGGTTTAGGTTGGGATTTGTTCGATTTCGTCATCGCCCATGGATGCGTCGAGCTAAGCGTTATCGTCGTTGCTGGCGCTATTGGGTTTTCCATTGGCGAGTCTATCGCCAGACCGGGCTCGCTAAGCCGGGGCGCCGCCTTTCGGCTCGCAGTGCAACGCGGCGTTAAACTCATGGTTCTGTGTGTTGTGTTTCTCTTTGGCGCAGGGTTTATTGAGGGCTACGTTTCACCGAATGACAGCTTCCCCAGAAACGTTCGTATCGCTATTGGCTTGGCTTACTGGTGCCTTTTCCTGTTCGCATTATGCGGTTGGCGCCTACCCACAATAGCCAGAAAGCAGAGCCCAGAACCCACGGTTTAACCTTGCCTTCAAACACGACGCTGTGCTTTCAAGGCCTGGTACTGCGCTATCACCTGAGCCTGCAAATCAACTGGCCGCGCAACTACCGCATGGGCGCCTAACCGACGGGCCGCCGAGGCGTTCGCGTGAATCGCATTGAGATATTCACTGGCAGCCAGGCTTTCAAAGGCGTCGTCGCGACTATTGGCGACCCTGGGCACTAGATCGATGACTTCATCACCAATTAAACCAACAACCAATGGCAAATGTCGCTGCCCCCATAACAACAGGCTCCTGCCGAAATCGCCCTCCAGTGTCTGGCCATACAAATCAGTCACAAAAACGATCAAACAGCGATTTCGCGCGATTTTTTGCACCTGCATAGCGGCGCTTAGAATATCCGTCTCTACCGGTTGTGGCCCCAACGTTCGCAATACCGCATTAATATTTGCCATCGCCTTAACGCCGCGCATTGGCGGCAAAGAGGCCAACGTGCGATCTGCTACCGCAAGCAGACCGACAGAATCGCCCGCTATCGCGGCATAGCGGCCGAACATTGATGCCAAATTGATGTAGTGCGAAAACTGAGACATGCCGTCAACGGTAATGCCACTTGTTCGGCCCAAATCCAGCACAAGCATTATCTCTAGATGCTGCTCTTCACTAAACACCTGAGTGACTAAGCGCTGGCTACGCGCGGTTGCCTTCCAATTAATGGCACGCATTGGGTCACCCGGCACATAATCTCGTAAATGATGCAGTTCAACACCGGCGCCGGCGTGGGAAGCCTCCTCGCCCATGCTGACATTATCGGCAGCTGCATGGCGCTGACCCAGATGATCAGGCACCACCTGCAGGATGGCGTCCAAAGCTAAAGACCGTGGCCACCAGGCAAGCCCTAACGGACCTCGCATCCGAATCGGCAGCAGTTCCCAGGCGTGTGCCCCTATCTCGGTTGCGGTCACCCAAAGGGAGAATCGAGCGGCATCGTTCGCCGGCACGGAGAGCGCGCATGGCTGCACCTTTGCACCGTCGACATTCTCCGGCAGGTTCGGCGTGTACTCAATTTCAGATTGACGCCAGTGATTATTGTTAATGGCGACCTTTAGTTCTTCACGCCGACCAAGCCGCAAAGAGTCAGGCACATCCAGATCAACGCCTAGATCGAAACGACTGACCACATACGCTTCGTACAATAGCCCAACCATGTACAGTGCCAACACGTAACGCCACCACGCTACGCCAAGTTCACCACTCCACTGCTGTGCGATGCCCATGAGACAAACGAGCACCATAAAAACAACACTGAGACGGCTGAAACGCATTGCTACTTGGGCACCGGAACCTGATTAATGACGTGATCAATCGCCTGGGTTGAATTTACGCCATCAATGGCTGCTTCAGGTGTTAAACGCACCCGATGCGGGATAACCCAGGGCGTCACACGCTTCACATCGTCCGGCACGACAAACTCGGCACCTCTTAGCGCGGCCTCTATGCGTGCAGCCCGCAGCAAAGCAAGCGCCCCGCGATGGGATAAACCCAGCGCAATCGCTCCGCTGTTGCGTGTACCTGCTACGATGTTGAGGACATAATGCAAAAGCTCGTCTGAGACATGAATATCAGCAACGGCAGCTCGCGCCTGTAAAACCATGGACTGCGGTAACGCCTCTAACGCAGGTTCCTGCATAGAGGTTTCAGGCAAACTGAAGGTTTTGAGTACTTCTAGCTCATCTTCTCGCGACAGGTACCCCAGAGGAATACTCAAGACAAAACGATCGAGCTGCGATTCAGGTAGGGGGAAAGTGCCTTCGTACTCCTGCGGGTTCCTGGTGGCTATTACGATAAATTCCTCAGAGAGCTGGAAGCTCTCTCGTTCTATAGACACCTGTCGTTCCTCCATTGCTTCGAGCAATGCTGACTGAGTCTTGGGGCCGGCTCGATTAATCTCATCCACTAGAACGACGTCGGCAAACAAAGGCCCACGCTGAAATTCAAACGTTTGTGTCTGGCTATTGAAAACATGTACACCGGTAATATCCGTTGGCATTAAATCCGCAGTGCCCTGTACTCGCTTGAAGCTACCACCTAACAGCATTGCAAATGCTTTACTCAGGCGTGTCTTACCTAAGCCTGGTGGGCCGTCCAACAAAACATGGCCACGGGCCATCAACGCAATCGTTAAGGCATGAATCACATCTTCAAGCCCCATTACGCGCTTACCTAACTCCCGCTGTAAATGCGCTTCCAGCGCCTGCGCTGCATCGCTCATCCCATATTCCCTTTCAATGTTTGAATGTCATTGTGCATCTTTTTAAGATCGACTTTTTCACCGCGCCCCAGACGCGTATAACTACTGCGAACCGAAGACAAAAGCTCAGCATCGATCATCGGCATCTCTTCTAAAGCACGCCATGGCGGTGAAGCACCCAGTCGACCGGCTAAACGGCCAGACTGATGCATCTCGGCCATCCAATGATCAATCATGGCTTTTCCCGCTTCGGAGGGCTCCAGCTTACGCGCCATTAGCCCGCCTGTTGCTGTTACAAAGGCAGCCTGATGAGAGCGCGTGCGAGGTTCGCGCAGGGGGCCCAGCCTGGCGCTATTGCCCACCAGATAAAAAAGCCATAAAGCCACTAAAAACAAAATACTGCTGTGCACGCGACGATCAGAAAAAAACGCTTCGGGATCGTAAAGCTCGGACACTCCCTGATGAAAATCGTCAAACAACACGGTACCGCCCGACGCCAGATAATGAGTCAGAATATTAGAAAAAAAGCGTGCGTTATCGGCCTCACCTAGCATCCGGTTGCTCAATAACGAGGCGCTTGAACTCAGAATGACGCGGCCATCGCCATAGGATAATTGCCAAAGCGCATCGACGCTGTGTTCGGGTAAGCGTGCCAAGCGCAGTGTAAACTCATCACTGAAGTAAAAGTCTGGACGCCACACGTTGGAATACAACTCAGAGAACCCTTGCAGCTCGGAAACACCGTGCATCAAAGGGTGCTCTGCGTAAGGCTGCATTAACAGAGGGAAAGGCTCCCACCAGCTGCGCACATCCGACGCTTGCGCCTCCCCCTTGTCTTGCTCCTTGTATTGCTCCTCCTCTTCCGCTTCCGCTTCCGTCTCCACTACATCAAAATCGACATTGAACAGGTGAAAGATATCCTCGATCGGATCGGCAAAGGTCATTCTTGACCACTCTGGCGTTTCGTTTATCGCGGCAAGTATGACCAGTGTGTTCCCCTGCCTTACCCAACTGCGCAGGGCACGATGATCGGGATGCCGCTGGGGCTTTCGAAACGGCATTGTCGCAATCATTACGTTACCAGAGCGTTCGATCTGTGCCGCAGGTAAATAGTCTTCAAGCCTGCGGCGTATCGAAT
>JBGCFE010000176.1:0-7016 GCA_045106775.1 Halioglobus sp. | reverse complement strand
TATCTATAGTCACTTGGGCTTGCCGTATCCAAACTCGGTGCGTGAGCAGTTGGCCGCCTACGTTGCCGACAACCCGCGCGGCCAGCATGGCAGCCATGATTATCAGCTGGCAGAATTTGGGCTGAGCGAACAGCAGGTGTTAGATCGTTTTGGCCATTACATAGACACGTTTAATTTAGCGGTATAACCATGAATGAATTGCTAGAGATCGAACAGATACAAAAACTGAAGCACCGGTATTTTCGCCATCTGGATTGCAAGCAGTTTGAGGCAATGCTGGAACTCTTTGCCGATGACTCGTCCACTTCATACGATAGTGGCAGGCATGCCTATCAGGGCAAAGCGGCCATTCGTGCATTTTTTGATGAAGCGATGGCAGACCCAAAATTGGTGCATCAGCATCAGGGGCATCACCCCGAGATTGAAATTACGAGTGAGACTACCGCTACCGGCATCTGGTATATGGACGATACCGTTCATGTGCTTGAGCACAATATTAAAGTGCGCGGCAATGGCATCTATTGGGATGAGTATGTGAAGGTCGATGGCGTGTGGAAAATAAAGCACACTGGCTACGAGCGTATCTGGGAATACACCGAGATGCTGGGCGAGCGAACGCTTCAATTTAAAACCATGTTCGACGATAAAGAGCTGGAGCGTCGCGCCGAGCGTGTTAAGCGCGCAGGCGAGCCGCCGATTGTGTATTGGGAACAGCAGCCAAAGGGGTAGCGCGTGTTACTGAAAGATAAAGTAGGCCTGATAACGGGCGCCGGTGACGGTATCGGTAGAGCAACCGCTATAACGTTTGCCAAAGATGGCGCAAAAGTGGGTGTGGCAGATATCAACCTCGAGGGTGCCAAAGAAACCGTTGCCATGATTAATGAACTGGGCGGCGAAGCGATTGCCATTGAATGCGACGTTTCGCAGGAGAGCGCCGTTGAGGCGATGGTAAAAAGCGTCGTGGATGCCTATGGACGCCTCGATTGCGCCTGCAATAATGCAGCCGGTGGTGGTGTGTTTCGCACATTGCAGGAAACGAAAGAAAAGCACTGGGATCACTGCCATTCCATTACGCTAAAAGGCGTGTTCCTGAGCCTGAAACACGAGATACCCGCGCTACTGGAAAATGGTGGCGGCTCTATCGTCAATATTGCTTCGCTCTCTGGCGTGCGCGGTGAAGCGCTACAGTCACCCTACAGCTCAGCTAAAGGTGGCGTAATTGCACTAACGCGCACTGCCGCAGCCGAAACGGCGCAGCAGAATATTCGCGTGAATGCGGTGAACCCCGGCGCCATTCTTACCCGCGCACTGGCTAACTACATTGAGCGCGTACCCGGAGCAAAAGAACACACCGAAGGTGTGCATGCGATGCGCCGCTTTGGTACGCCCGAGGAGATAGCCGATGCCGTTGCCTATCTCTGTTCCGATCGCGCCAGTTTCATTACCGGCCACAGCCTGAATGTAGATGGCGGCGTGATGGTAAATCCACATACTCTGTAACGAGGCATGACTATGAGTAACGATTCGCAAATCGAAAGTGACAAGGCGTTATTGCGTGAAGCCTGGGACGGCCTGATAGCAGACTTGCAGGATGCGCGCGATATTATCGACAGTCCTGATCGCTTTGCACCCAAAGCCACTTCACGGGTGTTAGCCGAAGGTTATCGATATCTAGCCGGGTTCGTACACCATGGCATTGAGCGCACCTTTCATGCCGATACCCAGTTTCCCGCCTTTCGCAATGCGCTCTCCATATTCAATAAATCGACCATTGAAAATGCGGATGCCATTTATTTTTATGCGGCGATTGATGGGCGCGATCGGTATCTCATTAAAGGAAAGGCTGAGAACTTTGATCATTGGAAGGGCAAGCCACGCGCCAAGAAGGGCCCCTATGCGCCGCAATACATAATCTTTGAAACAGCTGATGGGCCGATGTCTGGCGATAGCGGTGATTTGCGCGAGCTCACACCGGGCTTTCGCACAGGCTTTGGTACCTTTGACACGTCTGACTTGCAAATAGACGACGACGGCGAATTTGAGCTGTTGCTTGGCCCTGAGAAACCCGAAGGGTTTACCGGTAATTTCATCTGCACGAAAAAAGACCCGAACAAGCGTGATCCCGACGGCGATGACCGCTATGCAACGTTTATTAGCGGCCGTCAGTTGTTTTACGATTGGGAAAATGAAGAGGCCATTCACCTGAGCATCACCAATCTCGATACGCTGGGTGGGCACCCTAAGCCATTGGATCCAGCTACTTGTGCAGCAGAGTTGCGCAACATGGGCGGTATTATTCGCGGTCATATGGGCTTCTGGTTAGATTTCTACGACAAGTTGCTCAATGCCAACGGCACCTATGGTGGGCCTGAGGGCGGTAAGTACTTTTATCCTGAAAACGGCTATTGCGCGACGAACGCTGCCTCTAGCGACACTGGCGGAGGTATGAGCACCAACGTCTACGCCGGAGGTTTGTACGATTTGGCCGAGGACGAAGCGCTGTATGTTGAGGCCAAGTACCACGGTGATCCGGTGTATGTCAGCGTGCACCTGGGTAACTTGTGGGGTGAATCACCCGACTATGCGAATCACCAGAGCAGTATGAACCTGCACCAGATGTATATGGGTAAGGATGAAATTCAGCGTTGGATTGTCTCGCATAAAGATCCGGGTGTGCAGAACTGGTTAGATACCACGGGTTTGCCAAGGGGCTTTTTGTCACATCGCTGGGCGTATTCGGTGCTGCCAGACGAAAAAGACTTTCCAACAATCACTGCGCGTAAAATTACGTTGAGTGAAGTGGACGAGGTGATTCCAGCGGATATGCCGCGTGTCAGTGAGGAAGAACGCAAAGCAGAGATTGCGATTCGCGCTGCGCATGTGCAGCGGCGGTATCGTAGTTTCTAACCGCGTTACTTCGGCCAGCGGCGCCAATTTGGCTAGCGGCGCTACTGCGGTGTGCGTAACCCCTGCGTAATAGCTATAACGGTGATTACGCCCGCCAAAGCGCCGGCCCAAACGCCTTTGATGGCGGCGTAGACCACCGGTGTGAGCGTATCAGCGCCCACCAGCAGTAGCAGGCCTATCAGCAGCGGTGCGAAAATCGCAGCACCGAGAAAGCCTAGCCAGGGCGTTGCCAGCCATACGTTGTAGGGAATGAGCCAGGCGAGCGCTTTTCCTTCGTGTCCTTCAGGTTGCACCTGACCTTGCTTTACTCGGTGGCGAAACAGGGCAATAAAAATCCCCGCCAGAATTATGCTGAGAATAAAGCCGCCAATGATGAGATCTTCGCCGTAACTGTTTTCACCCCATACCGGTAAGCTGTCGTGTTTCTTGAAGAGAAAGTAGGCGATGACCGCATTGATGACGGTGTTGATGATAATGTTGTTGCGGGTTTCCTTGCGAATGATCGCTGGAATATCACCGGTATGTGCTGTCATTGAATAAGCGTCTTTGACATTGAGGGGTGAATAGATAGTAGTGCGATGCTGTGTAAGAGGCCAGCCCTCGCTCTAAAAGGTATAGGTGTCATAGCTAAAGCGCATCTAGTGCGCTTGAGCGCTGCGAGCTATTTTTTAATCATCATAAAAGTTGGGGTTTCCGTTGCAGTGAGCAGAGTGTTTTCCGATGAGGAACTGGCGCAGGCAGGCCGTATTACCGCCGATGTTATAGGTGATGCGCTGGAATGCGGCGACGCGGCCCTGGCTGTCACGTTGGTGAACCGGTTTCAGCTGGAACTGATGACGATGTTTCACAGTTATACCGGCTGGGAGAAGGCGATTGGTGCCTGCATTGTTGAGCTAAGTTCGCAAGAACGCTTGCAGGCGATAATGGCGCAAGTAGAAGACTATGAGATAGCGCCAGAGCGTAACGTTCAGACCAAAGGCGTTGCCAGGCAGTGGGTGGCAGAGCTCGAAGACATCGTCGCCGAGATAGAACGCGGCAATTTGGAGGGGCAGGCGCCACGTGCCCATGCCATTCGCGAGCATGCACTGACTATTCATGACGGAGTGATGTCGCGCGTGGTGGCACAACTCAGCCACGTTTACGCAGAGCATACCGACGACGATTTACGCTGGGTATTCAGCCAAGTGATGAAACCGGAAGCGATGGACCCCGACGGTAAATTGCCCTTCCGCGAAAAAGTCGAGAACATCATGACCTTTACCCGTTGTCACCTGCTGCCGTTTACGGTGACCGAAGACCACGAGAAAGTAACCTTCATGCCGGACCCTTGCCCCAGTGGCGCGCGTTTGATTCGCGATGGGCATTACGATGCGCCGCGTAACAACGCGGTAGTGAAAGGCCCTGGGCCATTAACGTACGGGCGCGAGGATCTTCCCGTGTACTGCTGCCATGAGCCGGCAATGGAGTTGGTGTCTGCACTGAAAACGGGTGTGCCGTTGTTTATTGTTGATCCGCCAGAAGACGTTGGCATTTCTCCTTGTCGCGTGTACGTTTATAAAGACCCTGCGCAAATCCCCGATCAGTATTACGAACGGCTTGGCCTGAAGAAGCCAGAGGACCTGATTGCCTACCAAGGCTGAAAGAGGTTCGGCAGACACCCCACAAGGAAACCAACATGGCGAATGACCTAGCGTCGAACAAGCCTTCTAGCGTTACGCTGAGCATCGATACCGCGAACCCTGGCCCTGAGATAAACAAAAACATTTACGGCCAGTTTGCCGAACACCTGGGGCGATTGTTGTACGACGGCATGTGGGTTGGCCCTGAGTCTACGATTCCCAACACCCGCGGTTGGCGCAACGATGTCATAGAGGCGTTAAAGGCCATACAGGTGCCTGTAATGCGCTGGCCCGGTGGTTGTTTTTCTGACGAGTATCGCTGGCGCGATGGCATTGGCCCCCGTGAAGAACGCCCCGTGCGCGTAAATTCGCTATGGGGTGGGGTAGAGGAGAGCAACCATGTTGGCACCCACGAGTTTTTTGACCTTGTGGAGATGATCGGCGCCGAGGCCTATGTGAATTGCAATATGGGCACTGGGTCGCCCCGCGAAATGGCGGAATGGTTGGAGTATCTCACCAGTGAATCTAAATCAGAATTGGCCGAGCTGCGCAGACGCAATGGCCGTGATGCGCCTTTTCGTGTTCATCACTTTGGTATTGGCAACGAAACCTGGGGGGCGGGCGGTTTTATGCGCCCTGAGTATTACTGCGACCGTTATAAACACTGGTCTACGATGGCGCGCGTGCCCTGGCATTTGCCCACTAACTTTATTGCCAGCGGTGGGCACGGCGGTGATGAACAAGCAGTATCGAGTTGGACAGACTATTTGACCGCGAACATTGAACCCAACTTTCTGCTCAAATTCGACGGCGTTGCTTTCCACTACTACACGCACCCCAACCACATGCCAGGCTTCCTGGTTTTTGAGGATTTGGGTAGCTGCCTGAACTTCCCAGAAAAGCAGTGGATATCCACACTCGAAGAAACACTAAAAATGAAGGATTACCTTGCCGAAAACGTTGCCGTTCTCGACAAAAATGACCCCGAAGGCCACGTGGGTTTTTATGTGGATGAATGGGGCACCTGGTACGACCCAGAAGAAGACGCCAACGGTATGTTGTTTCAACAGAACTCGTTGCGCGATGCGGTGGTGGCGGGGCTCAACTTCCATGTGTTCCACGATCAATGCGAGCGCGTGCGCATGACCAGCATCGCGCAGGTGACTAACGTTCTGCAGGCGATGATTCTCACAGAAGGCGAGCAAATGCTGTTAACGCCTACGTACCATGCTTTTCGTCTGTATGTGCCGTTCCAGGGTGCGCAGCGGCTTCCTCTCAACCTCGAAGACGTAGGTACTTATGATTTAGAGGGCCACAGTGTGCCCAAGGTAACCGCAACCGCTGCGCGTTCCGAGGCTGGCGATGTGATAGTCGGTTTGGTCAATACACATCCACATCAGGCGCAAACCGTGGTGCTTACCCTGCCTGAAGGGGCAGTGAGCGCGCTGAAAGGCGAGATACTCACTGCCGATGAGATGGATGCACACAACACGTTTGAGGCACCAAGATCCGTAGAGCCGCAGGCGTTTGAGGCGGCGGGTAGCGATGGTACGCTGTGCATAGAATTGCCGCCAAAGGCATTATTGGTTGGCACGGTAACGTAACAAGGAGATACACAAATGATTTTAGGCGTTCATCACGCGGCCATCGCCGTTCCGGATATCAATGCGGCAGTCGCGTTTTATTGCGACTTACTCGGCTTTGAAATTGCGATGGAGGCGCAGATACCCGGTGGCATTGATGTGATGGCTGATGCATTGGGCGTTGCGGATTCTGGCTTTGCCGTGCGCATGATCAAAAAGGGCAATTCCTGCATAGAGCTGTTTCAGTTTGATGAAACAGAAGCTGGCGATGATGCGCGCCCTGTGAATCGGGTGGGTATCACGCATATCGCGCTGGCATCTGATTCAATAGAAAGCGATTACGCGAACTTGTCGGAGAACGGCGTGAGCTTTAATGCGGCTTTGATGGGGGCAGCGCCTGGGCGGTTTGCTTATGGCCGGGACCCCTTTGGTAATGTGATTGAGCTGCTTGAGCATAATCCTGGGGCTGGTGATTCTTTGGATTTTGATAAGTAGGGGGTACGCCGGCGGAAGCGGCCGTAATAGGCTTTGCTGCTCGGAGGGCTGAGATACTCGCTGCAAAGCCTATTACAGCCGCTTCCGCCTACTATCCCCGCCGCGCCGGAATCGAAGCCCAGCCTATACGCAACCGCAGTTAGCTACTGTTAGAAATCGCACCGCTCACGCACGTTCGAGTAGTGCCGCCTTCTGCGTACTAGCCATTTTATGATCCCCAGTATGCGACCACCCCGGCGGCATCAACAGATAACGCAGCTTGTTCGATAAGCCCGGCGCGCCCTTCACATCACTAAACAGCGTACTAATCTCACCAAACTGCACATCTCGCCAGCTCTCCACATCAACGTCGCGAGTAATGCCGTACTGCACTGGCTCATCATCGTGCAGCACCTGCCGCGTGCCCATTACC
>JBGCFE010000175.1:0-4844 GCA_045106775.1 Halioglobus sp. | reverse complement strand
ACGACATCGGTCGATGCAGGCGTACTTCACTTCGAGTCCTTGGCGAAGTACGCCGCCGCTTCCTTTAGGAAATCACGCTCCTTTTTGACCTTGGCGAGCTCTCGTTTAAGCGCCGTGACTTCATCGTCTCGACTAACGCCTTTGCCTGGAAACGCGTCCTTCCCCAATATCTCGAGTTCGTATCGCCAACGCCTGAACTGTCTGGTACTGATGCCCAGTTCGTCACAGACGGCCTTATCTGTCGAACCTTCTTCGGCGGCTCTGCGTACGGCCTCTTTCTTAAACTCAGCGCTGTAGCGCTTGTACGGCTTCGCTTTTGTCATCTGACACCTCCAAGGGGCTTTCGCACCCTATTCTAGGTGTCCACGGAGGGAGGGCAAAACCACATTTGAGTCTAAGCAGCGCGTTCCGCGAACGTCTGCTATCGCGGAGCCTGTGATCGAACGCACGCGATTTCCACTATAGGCTACAAAGCGGACATGCCGGAAGGGTCTGCTTTCGGCTCTTGTCGGCCAACTGCGGAAGTACATCAGACTGAGCTCCACATTGTTTCCCAAGCATTCAAGGCGGCTAGGCCACGTTTGTCGCGGATTAGCAGGTCGTCGCCATCGCCAAATCTGGTCTCAGAACCATCGCCAACCACAACGCTATTCTGACCAAAGTGAAGCGCCAACGCGTGCGGCGTTTCGTTGTCTGAGAAGACAATCGCAGCCGTTAGTGTTTGGTTAACAACTTCTATCCAAGGTGATAGATGTCCCGCTCTCCAAGATTCCATAAGCGCGTCTGGTAGGAATTGAGGCTCTACGCCAGCATACAGCGAGAAGTGATCAGGCCATCCAGCATTCTCATCCCAAGTAACCACAAGCTGGCTGTTACTAAACGAAAGATGAAGTTCACCTCCAATGTACAGTTGCGGGTCTTCCAACTCTGACTCGTCGGAAATCTCATGCTCCAGACAACGATACGTGACACCGACCAACCGATCTCCGATCCGCGCTGACACGGGTTCGACCAACCTTTCACTAAGTAATTGCTTCAGATTCATCTTCCTAGTCTACCGGGTCCGAACGTCGGCTTAGGGCTGTGGATTCAATCGGTCGATGCAACACGCTAGTCTCATGATGATGAGAAGGAGCGTGATCGATGAAATATCCAACAAGGATCTACTACTCAGAAACACAGAAAGCACTGATGTGGGATCGTTGGCGAAAGGGAGAGTCCCTGCAGTCGATTGGTCAGCTTTTTGGTCGCAATAGTTCGTCAATTTCGGGCGTGCTGTCGAGAACTGGCGGCATCCGCCCACCAGCGCGTAAACGTTCAACAACCGCTTTAAGCTCATCTGAGCGCGAAGAAATCTCACGCGGATTGGTCGCTGGCTTTTCGCTTCGATCGATCGCTGCCGACCTGGGACGAAGCCCGTCAACAGTTAGTCGAGAGATCAGTCGGAATGGGGGCCGATCAGGTTATCGTGCCATCGAAGCTGATCAGGCTGCATGGGATCGAACGCTTCGGCCTAAGACCTGTAAACTGATCGTTTACCCTGAGTTAGCACGAGTCGTGGCGGGCAAGCTCAAGAAGCTATGGTCACCAGCTCAAATTGCTGGTTGGTTAAAGCGAACCTACCCAGCTGACGAGCGCTTGCAAGTGTCACACGAAACGATCTATCGAAGTTTGTACATTCAAGCCCGTGGTGCCTTGAAAAAAGAGCTTGTCCAGCACCTGAGACGAACGCGTTCCATGCGCCGATCCCGTCATTACACTCAAAAAACGAGTGACCATGGTCGGATCTTGAATACTGTATCGATCAGCGAGCGTCCTGCTTCGGTGGATGACAGAGCAGTGCCGGGACATTGGGAAGGTGACTTAATCTCCGGTACGAACAACAGTCATATAGCCACTTTAGTCGAGCGCAATACGCGTTATGTCATGATGGCAAAGGTAAATGGGAAAGACACCGAAACGGTAATTAGCGCACTGATCAAACACGCTCACAAACTGCCCAGAGAGCTCTACAAATCGCTCACCTGGGATCGCGGCAAAGAAGTGGCCCATCATCAACGCTTCACTTTGGCTACAGATATCAAAGTGTATTTCTGTGATCCTCAGAGTCCATGGCAACGGGGCTCAAATGAAAACACCAATGGTCTACTCAGGCAGTACTTCCCGAAAGGAACAGACTTATCGCTACACTCTCAAACAAAACTTAATAGCGTGGCAAGACAACTAAACGAACGACCCAGGAAAACGCTAGACTACGAAACGCCGGCAGACCGGTTTAACCAATGTGTTGCAGCCACCGATTGAATCCACAGCACAGAACACGCGTTCGCACGCCCCTGAGTTTCGTCTGCTTCGGCTCAGATATTTAGTAGATCACGAAACGCGCTCGCTCTCTCACCAATCGAAAGTTGGATTGAGTCTAACAAGCACCGGATTCCCGTAAGCTGCCGTTCCCGGAGCACTTGGCTACACGTGTTGTCGGCCAGCCGTTCAGAGCATATCGCAGCGCTACTCTCTGACTGCGTTTGTTACAGGCTCAATGGGTGTGTGTTCCCGGAGAAACACCTCTACCTTCCTAAAAGCCTCGTCAGCCTCTGGTACCTGAAATGCCTGCCACACGTGCATAACAAACGGCCAGGTTTGCAGTAGGGCCGGTGAGCCTTGGGCGTTGGCTTTATTCACGTATCGAACCGCATCATCAAGGAACATTTCGGCTTCAGATACCTGAACCAACGTTGGTGGTAGGTTGGAAAGGTCGCCTAACAACGGTGAAACATTCGGGTTACTCGGATTGATCCGATTCATGAGGAATCCAAAACCCAGAGAAAAGACTTTAGGCGCCTTCACGACCGGACCAAATGAGCGACCTTGCATGACATCCGTAGCGGTGTTTTTCACCAGACTGGGGCTCTCCAGAGTGGCATCGGTCTGCGGGGAAAAAACGACCACTGCGTCAGCAGCCCGCAGTTCTGAGTCTCGCGCCCAAGCAATCGTAGCGAGCGCCAGA
The DNA here is from genome assembly GCA_045106775.1 of Halioglobus sp. Lineage (GTDB taxonomy): Bacteria > Pseudomonadota > Gammaproteobacteria > Pseudomonadales > Halieaceae > Marimicrobium. The sequence goes on along the minus strand of JBGCFE010000175.1, from coordinate 1,837 downwards.
TTGCCGCCGGACGAATCACCCGCGACGAATAGCACTTCCAAGGAAGAAGAGGTATCTGGACTGTTCTCAAGTAACCACGCATAAGCCTTGCGGCAATCTTCAATACCAGCCATGCGTGAGTTTTCCGGCTGCAACCGATAGTCAATGGATAGCACTGCCGCGCCGGATACTTCAGACAAACGGCTGGTGATCAGACGATGACTCTTCGGGCTCCCCATCACATAACCCCCGCCATGGATATACAAAAGCCGACGCTTAGAAGTTGCGTTCGGTGCAATCACCCACTCACCGTCCATTCCATCAACGTTCACGGGGTGAATCTCTGAGCCGATTGGTATGGACTCGCCTCTCTCATCCATTTGCTGGCGCATCAACCGCATCATCTCATCGCGACCCTGCTTCGGGGCTTCGTTCATACCCGAGACAATGAGCTTTGCAGCCTCGGCGTGCTCTAGGCTCTCGCTGCTACCAAGACCAGTTGACGGGTGCCTTGGCAAGTCATATTCACTGTGGTCCTTGCTGCTAAACGAAAAGGTGACAGTGAGAAAAATAGCGGCTACAAGCGCACCGATGACTAGTAGAATCGCAAGGAACATCGTTTTCATCGAACTCCGCTAATCTCGGCACAGACCGGAAACTCAAGTCGAGTTAGAAGCTCTTCCGGTGCGACAGTTCGTGGATCATTGACGTAGATTTCGCGGGTTGGACCTGCAATATCGTAACCATTCTCCGATACCCATTGGGTCATAGCGTGATACGCGCGGGCAATCCCCTCGTAGCGTCCACGGTAAACGGTGGTTGCCATGGTGCCTGCTTCTAGCTCACGCCCGTAAACATCGCCCTCGCTTGAAAAGCTTAACCCCACCGGTGCTGCAATTTCAATGTCGCCTTCGCTCTCCCGGTCGATTACGTTGTGGTACAGAATCATCGGCGCCCCTGCTGGCGAAATACCCAAGCGCCCGAGGCCCTGCATGAGCGTTACAAATCCAGCCTGAATATCGTTGGCTATCTTGCCTAGCGAAGTATGAATTTTCACTGCTGCGACTCGCTGAATGGGCTCTTCAGAAAGTAGGATCTCATAGGGTCTGACAACCTCCTTACTTTGGATCATCGTCTCCAGGTAAACGAGCGCCGCCCCTTGCGCCTCTACTCTTTCAACCAAACGAGCCTTATGTAGCTGCAATCGGGCGCTGAGCACCACATCGTTTTCTGATTCGACGATCTCCCGAATGTCTGGTAGCGGCATGTCTATCGAACGCAGCACCCTTATGATTTCCGCGCGATACGCCTGATCTAGATGGTAGTAGCGATAGCCTGATGAGGGATCGATGTGGGCTGGTCGCAACAGCCCCTGCGCGTCGTAAAGGCGCAATGCTTTCACCGACAACCGGGTCATTTTCGAGAATCGCCCGATGGGCATTCGTGGTTTCTTTTTGTCAGCCATAGGGGTACATATTCACGTCTACCCCTAGGGGAGAGTCAACCGCTATTGGAGCATTATTGCAGTGCAAATCTAAGAATCGAAGGGCTGCTGTGGGCACTTGCCGGGCATCGGTGAGCAGCCCTGTTTCGTCTGCTTACGAGCGAGATTTGAAGTAGGTCACCAAATACGGGCAATTTCCCCGTTAGCCGACGTTCCCAAGCCACTTAGGTGAGGCTCAAAACGGCCAACAACGGACGTTCCGCTCAGTTGGTCTCGCTCCATATTCGAAATCTTGATGCAGATATGACCAAGAGAGCTCCAATGCCCGCGAATACAGCAGAGGCTAGGAAAGCTCTTTCGCCCCAGGTTTCTGTTAACCAACCAAAACCAATCAACGCGACGATAGCCAGAGCG
>JBGCFE010000174.1:0-10106 GCA_045106775.1 Halioglobus sp. | reverse complement strand
CACCACCACGCATTGTCGTGGCCCATGGGCGGCTTAATTCTCGTTGCCTCTGCCATTGCTGTGTTCCTTACATTGTCTCTGTGTTACTGCGGAAAAGGGGCATTGCGCTGCCCACTTTAGAATCTACTGCATTTGAATACGCGTCAGTTCAGCATACTGGATGACAAATGCGAGACATACGGTAAACCAGCAGCTACCATCTGCCAAACATCCGCGCGCTGAAAAAACAAAAAAGCGGCCGCAGACCAAATTACAAACCGCGGGGCTTTTTTTAGGGCGCCGGTGATCAGATAACCACGTACCCAGAACACCCAGGAGCCCAGGCCATGTCATCCTCATCGAGCGCGCTCGCTAAGCCAGGCAACATCGGCTCACTTGAACTGAAGAACCGCATGATCGTATCTGCAATGGGCGTAAACCTCGCTGAAGCAGACGGCAGCTGCGGTGATCGCATGCTGGCTTATCACGAAAGGCAGGCAGCGGGCGGTGTGGGCCTGATTATCATGGGCGTAGCCGGTGTGGCATGGCCCCATGGCGGCAATCAACCGCGTCAGATAGCAATCTCCGAAGATCGCCATATTCCGGGGCTCAAGGCTGTCGCAGATGCCGCGCATGCACAGGGCGCAAAAATCGCCGTGCAGCTTCATCACGCAGGGTTAGTTGCCGCCCAGGACATGGCCGAGGGCAGGCCTCTGTGGGTGCCTTCCTACCCGGCCCCTGGCAGAAGTGATCTGGGCAACAGCATGCTGGCAGAAGAGATAAGCGCATTTCACGACCCCGACGCACCACCGGTCGAACTTCACGTGATGACCAAAGAGGACATTGCCACGCTCACTCAAAAATTCGCCGACGGTGCAGACCGCGCGCAGCAAGCCGGCCTTGATGGCGCCGAAATACACGGCGGCCACGGCTACATACTCTCTGAGTTTCTTTCGCCGGCCATGAACCAGCGCGATGATGAGTACGGCGGTAGTCTTGAAAATCGCGCGCGCTTTCTTCTGGAAGTGATCGCCGCCGTGCGCGCACGTGTAGGCAGTGAGTTTCCATTGTGGGTAAAACTCGATTCCTGCGAGTACGGCCGCGAAGAAGGTATTACGCTAGCGGATGCCTGCGCCACCGCCAAAATGGTTGAGGCTGCCGGGGCCAATGCCATCACTGTTTCTGCGTATCACGACTCCAACAAAGGCGCATTGCATTCCGAATCCAACATACCGCACACACCCAATCACTTAGTGAAAAACGCCACTGCTATTAAGGCTGCTGTATCGATACCGGTAATCTGCGTTGGCCGGATAGAGCCCGAAGCTGCGGCACTACACATTGAACGCGGCGATTACGATTTTTTAGGCATGGGCCGCAAATTGCTCGCCGACCCAGACTTACCCAATAAGATTCACGCCGGCACACCTGAAGCAATACGCCCCTGTGTGTACTGTTACTGCTGCGTTAGCCAGATCTATATCAAAAAACCGGTGAAGTGTGCAGTCAACCCAGAAACAGCCTTCGAGCGTGAACGTGCCTTAATTGCTACTGATGCGCCACGTAAAATTGCAGTGGTGGGCGGCGGCCCAGCGGGCATGGAGGTAGCGCGGCGGCTTTCCATTCGCGGTTTTAAAGTAACATTACTTGAAAGCGGTAAGCGCCTGGGCGGCACCCTGCAATTTGCAGGGCTTGCGTACCCTCCCAATGAAAAACTACTGCACTGGCTGCGCAGAGAAATCGCCAACTCCAACGTGGAGGTCTTACTCAACACCACCGCCGCCCCCGCCACCCTCAAGGCCGACGGGTTTGATGAAGTGATCGTGGCCACCGGTGCACTGCGCGATATGCCCGCTATTCCTGGATCAGAGCAAAACTTTGTCTTTAGCGGCGACGAAATGCGCGCGCTGGTAATGGGTGAGAAAAATGAAGGCGTAGCAGGCAAGACCACTGCGCTCACCAAATTCATGGTGGCAGCCGGAGCAAGAACAGGGCTTACCAGCATTGGATCTGTTGTGCGCCAGGCATCTAAAGTGTGGCTACCACTGGAAACCAACATCACCATTATCGGCGCAGAGCTGGTTGGCCTTGAATTGGCAGAGTTTTTGGCCGAACGGGGCCGTAAAGTTACCGTGATCGATAGCGCACCCAAACCCGGCAAAGGTTTGTACATTGTTCGGCGGATGCGGCTACTGGAAGAGCTCGAACACCTGGGTGTTACCCTCATCAACGGTGCGGCCGATATCACCATTGGCAACCACACTGTTTCGTATTTTAACGCGCGCGGCCAGCAGCGCAGCGTGAAGGCAGAACAAGTGATTGTTGCGCAGGGTGCAACAGGCAACTCGGCACTGGCTGATGAACTTCAGAACGTCGGCTTCAGCACTCACACCATCGGCGACTGCCGAGGTGTTACTTACATAGAAGGGGCGATGGAATCAGCCGCGGAATTAGCGGCTACTCTTTAATCGTCCGAAGCGTCAGTAATTGCTGTATCAAGTTCTTGCACCTCGGGCCGGCGACGGCGGCGAGTGCGTGGGGGAATCATTGAGCGCATCTCTTCCATGCGGCCAAAACACAGTAGTTTATCGCCGGCCTCGAGTTCGCGGGTACTTTTAGGATTGGGTATCACCTTGGCACCGCGATACAACGTTAGAACGTTGATATCACTTTCAGTAAGCTGTGTTCCGGCAATGGTCTGGCCTACGAAAGCAGAACCTTCGGGCACATAGATTTCACTGACTCCGTAGCCACGGCTGACCGTCAGACGCTGGCGCACATCGACCTCGGGAAAATCTACCTGCGCAGCTATGTAATCAATCACCGCCCCCGCCACGTCCAAACCTGTACAGGTTTCAATCCCTTCCAAACCGGGAGAAGAGTTGATCTCCATCACCTGCGGGCCATCCTTGCCTTCGAGCATATCCACACCGGCCACTTGCAAGCCCAAAATTTGCGTACAGCGCACCGCAGTATTGCGATACTCCTCACTCAACTCGACCGGCTCTGCGATGCCACCGCGGTGCACATTGCTTCTAAACTCCTGACCCTGAGCAACTCTGCGCATAGCCGCTACCACGCGATCTCCGACAACGAACGCTCGAATGTCACGCCCTTTGCTCTCTGCCACAAATTTTTGTATGAGCACGTTTTGCTTTTGACTCTGCAACAGCTCAATAATACCTTCCGCCGCTTTTTCGGACTCGGCAAGCAACACACCAATACCCTGAGTACCCTCAATCAGCTTGATAACCACAGGCGCGCCACCAACCCGCGCGATAGCCGGTAACACATCTTTTTTATCACGCACAAAGGTGGTGAGCGGAATACCAACGTGGTGCCTGCTCAAAATCTGTAAGCTGCGTAACTTGTCTCTGGAGTTATTTATGCCGTGTGCAGTATTAGCGCAGAAAACATCCATTTCCTGAAACTGGCGAACAACGGCAGTGCCGTAATAGGTGATAGACGCACCAATTCTCGGAAGCACTGCATCGTAAGTACTCAAACGCTTCTGTCGATAATACAAATCAGGGGAACCCTGCTCGAGATCAATAGCGAACTTGAGGGTATTCAACACTTTGACTTCATGATCACGTTGCAGTGCAGCCTCTTTTAGCCGCCGCGTGCTATAGGACTTAGGACCACAAGAAAGGATTGCCAGTTTCATGCTGTTTTACCTCATAAAAAAATGTGACTCGGTTAGGCCAAACTGCGAGCGAGCATGTAGCCAACATACGTCAGCAACATCGCCAAGCCTACCCACCGGTTCATATAGGCTCGACCAAAAACAAAAACGGGAATCAGCACCACAGAAAACGCCAATGTAAGCAAAATATCGTTGACGCCACCTTCGGGGATCGGCAAGGGGGTTATCATTGCGCTGATCGGCAACACAAATAATGTGTTGAAAATGTTCGAGCCAATCACATTACCTAAACATAAATCCGACTCGTCATTCCAAGCAGCGATAATAGAGGTGACTAATTCTGGCGAGCTTGTACCAATGGCGACAACCACCATACCCACCACAACCGGAGGTAGCCCCACAGCTTCAGCAAAGGCAGAGCCGTGCACAATCGTCATGTGCCCGCCAAATGCCAGGCCGATGGTGCCAGCGGCGACAAAGAGCCAAAAGGTCATGAGCGTTGGCGAGCCCATTGCCCGACCTGCCTTACTGTCCGTAACCTCGCGCACATTTTCGATCAGTGCATCACCACGCCCGTCAATAAGATCGCGCACTGACAAATAAATAAAGATGCTAAACAACAGCAACAACGTTGTTCCTTCGGAGCGTGTGAGAATCGCATCAGTGCCCAACAGCGGCCCATCGAGTGTCATTACTAAAAAAATAGTTGTGCCCAATAACAGTAACGGTAACTCTCGGCGCACAATTTGCCCCTGAATTGTCATTGGCTTAATCAATGCTGCTAGCGCAAGCACCAGGCCCAGATTTGCCAGGTTAGACCCTACAACATTACCAAAAGCCAACGCCGATTCTTCGCGCAGTGCGCCGACAACATTCACTATGAGTTCTGGTGCGCTGGTACCAAATGCAACAACGGTAAGGCCAACGACAAGTGGCGAGACACCGTAAGTAGAGGCAACACCGGAAGCGCCGTGCACTAACGCCGTACCACCTGCGAGTAACAAAGCCAAACCAACCAACAACAAAAATAGCGTCACAACAATTTACTCACACAGTCGTCATCTAAATTAGGCAATGGGATTGTCTGCATTGCCCACTTCAGCGGCGATCACTTCCTGAAATGCTTCCAGTTGCTTCTCAACTGCAGCCACTTTTTGACCATACCTTGCAATATGAAACGTTGCGTCACCCTCATAAACCAAGGGCAAATTAGTGCGGCCAATGACCATACCCGCTTCAGGCGCAACGACTTCGGTTTCAGAAACACCCAGCGGATCAGCCACCATCGCGATCACTTCGCCTTTCTTTACCTTAGCGCCTAGCGGAACCATAGTGCGCAATATGCCGCTTTCAGGCGCTCGCACCCAGCTACTTTGATCACTCACTACAGGCGGCTGCGCAGGTTTGCTTGCGCGGCTAGGCGGCAACATCCCAATGCTGCGCATTACATTGATGATGCCCTTTACCCCAGCTCGAATATAGGATTCTTCAAAACGTAGGGCCTCTCCTGCCTCGTACAGAATCACAGGAATACCGGAGTCTTGCGCACACTCACGCAAAGACCCATCTCGAATTTTCGCATCCAACGCCAGGGGTACACCAAAAGCCTGCGTCATCTGCAGCGTAACCGGGTCGTCCAGATCACCACGAATCTGCGGAAAATTGCTCCGGTGCCTCGACCCGGTATGTAAATCAATACCGTGTGTACAGCGGCGCAAAATTTCTCCGGCAAAGGTGTGGGCCACTCTGCCCGTTAAAGACCCCTTGGCAGAGCCAGGGAAGCTTCGATTGAGATCGCGTCCATCCGGCAGGTAGCGAGTGTGGTTGAGAAACCCATGCACATTGACTATGGGTATCGCCAGTAGCGTGCCTTTGATTTTTTTCAGCGATTTATGCTGAAGAAGCCGACGGATAATTTCGACTCCGTTGATTTCATCACCATGAATAGCAGCGGAAACAAATAAAGTAGGGCCAGCTTGATTGCCATGGGTCACTTGTACTGAGATGGAAAGGTCATCGTGGGTGTACATCGGAGCTACAGGCAGATCGACAACCGCAGAAGAGCCTGCCTCAACGATAACATCGGCTATTTCAAAAGGAGCCTGACGCTTGCTCACTGATTATTCTCCGAGTTATCGGCGCGCTTTTTCTTTCGCCGCTTTTTTCCCTGCAGGTAAGACCTACCCGAGTCAACCAGGTAACGCTTACGCAGTGCTGTTCTGCCCAGTAACACCCGAAAGCGCATGTCATCTCGATTGGTGAGCGTCATCTCACCAAGCAGTGTTTCGGTACCTAGCCGTATGCGGGTTTCGATAACGTATCGCAGCTCTTCATGTCCACCAGAATCACGAACACTACGCTGATCAATAACAGGAGCCTCGCATTCGACAATACGCTGGGTATCTCGTTGAATCGGGTGCAGAGAAAAACGAACCCAAGGCGCACCCTCTTTTTGAAACGGCTCTAAACGAAATGCGTGAAGTGCACTTGTGCGGGCACCGGTATCGACTTTCGCCTTGATTTGGTCAATCCCCAGGTCTGGCAAGCCAACCCACTCTCGCCAGCCTAACTTTGTTAGATCACTCAACCTTAGCAGCCATACTCAATGCACCGATTTGAAGTATGGCGCAAAACAGCCAACGCCCATAGCTTTAAGCGCGGCCAGGGCAAATAAAATTCTGGATCAGACAGGTTTGGGGGCGCTCTCACCAAAGTGATCGAGACAGCCCTTACGTACTAATTTGAGGCGATTCGGCGTAGATCGCTACCCGCAATCTAAATTTAGTGAAATACTCTGCCAACAAACCACTGAACAAGAGCCACGTATGAAAACGAATATCGGGTCACTGCTAACCAAACGCGCCGAAATTTGCCCACAGCGCGAAGCATTCGTGGAATTCGAGCGCGCTCGCCGCTTTACGTTTGGACAACTGAACGAACGCTCTAACCGCGTGGCAAATGCACTTTTGACAATGGGTATTGCGCCCGGTGAACGCGTTGCCGTTTTGCTCAAGAACAGTATTGAATTTGTAGAGACCTACTTCGCGGTGGCCAAAATCGGCGCGGTGCTGGTACCAATCAATTGCCGATTAGTGGCTGCAGAAATAGCCTACATTCTGCAAGACAGCGGCGCGCAAGCGCTGGTATTTGACTCGGATTTTGATGAGACAGTGGCCGACTTACACGACAAAAATCACGGCAACGTGACGACTGCGCACTGGATTCGCCGGGACAACGATGAAGACGGCCTCGAGAAACCGGTGAGTGCGTGGGCCAAAGACTACACCGATATACTTGAAGGCTCACACACTGGCGAGCCTCCAGTGGGCGCGTGGGACAACGACAACCTGTTCATTATGTACACCTCGGGCACCACCGGGCGGCCCAAGGGCGCAGTCCATACCCACGATGGGATGCTGTGGTCACAACTCACCAGCATGGCAACGTCAGATATGCGCGGTGACGATCGCTTCTTACTGCCCCTACCCATGTTCCATGTTGGGTGCTTAAACCCAACATCACTGCTGGTGCATCGCGGTGGCACTGGCGTGATTATGCGCGAGCTCGACATGGGCGCCATGTTCCAGTGTATTGAGCAGGAGCGCATTTCAATCTTTATGGCGGTACCGGCACTCCTTCAGTTCATGTTGTCTGCACCCGAAAGAGAGACGACTGACATTTCATCGGTACGCTGGATTGCCACTGGCGCGGCGCCCGTACCTGTATCACTGCTACATGACTATGAAGCGCTGGGCATCAGTATCTTTCAGGCTTATGGGCTCACTGAATCCTGCGGGCCTGGCACCTTGCTGCTGCATGAAGATGCCGAAGCTAAAGTCGGCTCTTGCGGCAGGCCGCAAATGCACACTGAACTCAAAATTGTAAACAGCCAGGGCGACACCATTCCCATGGGCGCAGATGAACCCGGTGAGCTATTGCTCGGCGGCCGCCATATGATGAAAGAGTACTGGAACAACCCCGCGGCTACCTCTGAGACGCTTCGCGATGGTTGGCTGCACACAGGGGATATCTGCACGTGGGACGCAGAAGGCTTCGTGACTATCTGCGACCGCATGAAAGACATGATTATTTCAGGCGGCGAGAATATATATCCAGCCGAGCTGGAGAATGTGCTGGCCGGTTGCCCTGAAGTACAGGAGGCCGCCGTGATCGGGCTAGCATCAGAAAAATGGGGAGAGACGCCTCTGGCCATCATTGTGCCGGCACCCGGCACCCAACCCACACCCGAATCATTGAAAGCCTACTGCAAAGCCAATCTGGCGGGCTATAAAGTGCCGCAACTCTATGAGCTGGTTGAAGCCCTGCCCCGCAACCCCTCTGGCAAGCTGCTAAAGCCGCAGTTACGCGAGCAGTTTCCGGGCCCCGCGCCTGTCTAGCCTTAGCAGAGAGCCGGCTACCAACCCAAAATACAATCAGGCTTGACTGTTTTATTTGCAGCTTCCATACTGCCAGTAATCCAAAAATAAACCGACCAACAGGACAGAACTGTGACTGCACCCACCGCTACTGATAACCGCGCTCTGGCTGATATGCCACTGTTCGACACCGACAGCCTTAGCTGCCCCTACCATTACGACAAATCGTTACGCGAAGAGGCCCCCGTTTATCAGGATCCTCAATCTGGCGTGTACGTAGTGTCTACCTATGATCTGGTAAGAGAAGCACATAAAAATGATGCCGTGTTCTCTAATGAGTTTACGCTGGCGCTGGGTTCGGCCCTCGAGATGGATGACGAAGTCGTCGACTCGATGAAGAAGACGTACAACCTGGGCAAGGGCACACTGCTTACCATCGACGACCCAGAGCACAAGGTGTATCGCGATGCGATGCGCGATTTCTTTCTCGCAAAAAACATTGAACGCTATCGCCCCTGGATCAGTGACTTCGCGAGCAATCTGGTAAACGACATTCCTGCAGGCCAGCCTTACAACTTCATCGATCAGTTTTCGCGGCCACTGCCGCTGTCGGTGATCATGCACGTGCTGGGCATTCCGCTGGACATGTTCGACAAGGCATTCAAGTGGACGGTGGCAAACGTGACTGTACTGTCACAAGTTGCAGACAACGCAACGCTGTTAGACGCCAACGCATCCATCAAAGAAGAGTACGATTGGTTTGTATCTGCGCTGGACGAACGCCGCGCCAACCCCCGTGATGATCTTCTAAACCACGTTGCGCATTCCACTTACGAAGGCCGGCCTCTCACGATTGAAGAGCAACTCTCTTACTGCACCCAGTTTTTGGTTGCAGGCAACGAAACCACTACGGCAACACTGGCTGAGGGCATTCGCCAGCTGTGCCTAAACCCTGAGCAGGAAGCGGCTGTGCGCGCAGATCGTTCGCTCATACCCAACCTCGTAGAAGAAACCCTACGCCTAGCCAGCCCCACCTCCAACATGTGGCGCATGACCCGTGAAGAGTACACCTTAGGCGATGTGACAATTCCTGAAGGCAGCATGGTGCTACTGAAATACTTCTCATCTAACCACGACGAGACTATGTTCAAAGACGCCATTGAGTTTGACGTAACCCGTGATAACGCCAAACGTCATATTGCCTTTGGTTTTGGCACACACGTGTGTATTGGCCAGCATCTCTCGCGCTTGGAAATGACCATTGCCTGGGAAAAATTGTTTGAAGGCACTAGCGGTATGCGCTTGAACTGCGACCCAAAAGAGCTGGAGTACATGCCCAACATTCTACTGCGTGGGCTAGAAGAAATGCCGGTTATTTTTGAAAAATAGGCACTCTACAATTGCAAGAATGCAGCGCCTGCCGCTGGTTTAATCCAGCGGCAGTATTCGAATATTTCTGAACCACACTTTATCCCAATGATCCTGAAAGCCAATATGCCCTTTTAGCAAAGAGCCATAGGCTGGGCGATCCGTGAACTTGCTTTGATCATACAACGCCTTCCACTGCGCGCTGCCCTGTTCAAACTTAGCAGTGAGTTTTTCGTTTAGCCAAAACTCTACACTCGCGCCGCGGGTGATGATGTGCACGCGATTCCAATAGCCTACGGGCTGAGTCGTATCGTGATCTGGGGCAATCATGTCGTAATACGCGCCAGAACGGTGAGAGGGGTCTTCTGAATCCCGATGGCCTACGTTATCCAAAATTTGCATTTCATAACCGGTGTGGTGGATATTTTTGCCTGATTCATCCCCGCGCAAAAATATCCCGCTGTTGCCTGAGTCGCTAATACGCCACTCCAGCTTTAAATCAAAGTCGCCAAACTGCTCGCGGGAAATAATATCCCCCGCGCGGCCGACTCTGGCGAGGCAGCCATTTTCAATCGCCCAACCATCATCAAGCTCGGTTTCACCATAGCTGCGCCATTGCGCCAACGATTTGCCGTCGAACAACAGACGCCAACCATTCTCACCCTCTTCGGCCGTCAGCGCATTAGTGCATTCACCCGCCGATACAATTTCATCGCTGCCACACGCAGCCAAAAGTG
>JBGCFE010000173.1:0-15201 GCA_045106775.1 Halioglobus sp. | reverse complement strand
AAAGAACTCGAGACACTAAAAGCACAAAATGCGAGCATGCGCGACGGCATGCGGCGCTGTGTGACCTGCGAGTATCGTATTGATTTCAAACAACGTCAGGATGCCCAAGCGCCCTGAAAACACACCGCTAGCTTTCAATTCCTATTTTTATAGAGGTACAACATGTCAGTTATTCTCGTTACCGGCGCCAGCACCGGCATAGGCCAGGAAACCGCACTTCACATGGCGCGTAAAGGCCACACCGTTTATGCATCCGCCAGAAACCCCGGCACTGCAGATGAGCTGAAAGAAAAAATTGCCGCCGAGAACCTCGAGGTTAAAGTTATCAAACTGGATTTAGTGGATCCGGTATCGATAACCTCTGCAGTTGCTGAGGTTATGCAGGAAAGCGGCAGAATCGACGCTCTGGTCAATAACGCAGGCATCGGTGCTGGGTCTGCCGTAGAAGAAACGCCACTGGACGTTGTTCGCGAGATCTTCGAGACAAACTACTTTGGCACCGTTAGCGTATTGCGCGCGGTGACACCCATCATGCGCGAACAGAAAAGCGGCCGTATCGTCACCGTTGGCTCCCTGGCCGGGCGTGTCGTCATGGGCTGCCATGCACATTACAGCGCATCCAAGTGGGCGATAGAGGGCCTTAGCGAAGCGCTAGCGTTTGAGATGGCGGAGTTCAACGTTAAAGTCTCTATCGTAGAGCCCGGCTGTGTGCTCACACCCATTTGGGGAAAAGGTTCACTGCCTGAAGAGGTCTCACCCTACCAGAACACGATGGACAGGCTTGGCCGCTTTTTTGAATTCGGTCTTGGCCGCCCCGCTATGCCTGCCGATGTTGCTGAGGCGATCGCGGACGCGATCGAATCGGATAAGCCACATTTTCGGTATCCGGTTGGGCCAGATGCTGTGGAAACGATTGCTGCGCGCGCGAAGGTAACTGACGACGAGTGGATCGAGCTTAACTGTCTGCAGGGTGAAGAGTTTCATGATGCTTGGTTGGATCTTGTGGGCGTTGATTACTACCGATAGCACTATCGTTTAGTTTTAGTTTTTTGCGTTCAGTCTGAGCGTGCGTTCCGCCTCAGCGGGGATACGCTCTCGCTGCTCAGACGGCTGAGATATTCGCCTCGAGAGCGTATCCCCGCTGAGGCTGAATGCATCCTTCGCCGAACAGAACATTTCAAACCAAACTCGGCTTGAAGTAACTCGATATCGAATAGCCGGCTGGATACTAGGTGGTAGACGGAAGCGAGCGAAAACGGCTTTGTGTCGAGTATCTCAGCCTTCCGAGTAAGCAAAGCCGTTTTTGCTCGCTTCCGTCGGGACTTAAAACCAAACAACCGACTATCTAAGCCCCCGAGCAAAAGAGAATCAAAACTTAGTCAAAACCTTGCACTGATCCACAGGCTGACGCAGCGCCTCAAACGCATCAGGCAACTCATCCAGGCTGACGATATCAGTCACCAGCGGCGAAACATCAATCCGCTTCTCCGCCAACATCGCCACACAGGTTTCAAAATCATCTTTCGTGTAGGCAATGGCAAACTGAATATTGAGCTCTTTCACAAGACCAAAGAACGGCATGATGGCATCCGGTTTTTCACAAACCCCCACGGGAATGATCTTGCCGCCGTAAGGTGCCATTTCAATACACTGCTGGATAAGCCCGGGTGCGCCGACACATTCAAAAATCACATCGGGAGCGCCGCCGGCAACATCCGAAAATTGCGTCAACAGCCCTTCCGCTCCGGCTTCCACATCAGGGTGCACAACAGCTGTTGCGCCCATCTTTTTCGCCAGCTCAGCGCGTGTTGTTGCCACCTCACTCACCACCACATCCCGTGCACCGAAGAAACGACACCACAGTGCCACCGTTAAACCAATGGGCCCGGCACCGATCACCATGACTCTGCTGCCAGCTTTAACGTCTGCGACGCGTACCGCATGCAAGCCAACGGCTAACGGTTCGATAAGGGCGGCAGTTTCTAACTCAAGATCGTCGGGCAAGAGAATCGTTTCACGCGCGCCAGCGGTAACGTACTCCGCAAAGCCACCCTGATCGTCCACGCCGGAAACTTTTTTATTCGCGCACTCGAAGAATCGCCCCGCAGCACAAGGCAAGCACTGACCGCAGGCAATGAAAGGAATGGAACACACGCGATCACCCACTTCCCAGTTGCCATCAGCGTCACTCCCTACTTCAGCGACCTCGCCGACATACTCGTGCCCAAGGATTTGCCCACAGCACGCGGTAGAAAGCCCCTCTCGCGTCGCGTGTAAATCGGTACCGCAAATTCCGCAGTACGCTACCTTTAACACTAACTCGGTGCTCTCGGGGGCCGGGTCTTCGACCTTTTCAACGACGAGTGGCTGGCCTACTTCTTTGAATACTGCAGCTTTCATTGCGTGCTCTCCCGCGCAGATGTATGCGTGCCCAATAAGACGACATTTGCCGGTGTGGTGACTGCAAATTTCGCCTGCTATGAGGCAGCAAAAAAGCCACACTATCGGATCAAAAATAAACAGTCAAATCTGATTGTTTTTACCAGGGAGGTTTGCTAACTTGCTTGGCAATCGCGCAAAAACACTGGCAAAACTCGCTCATTGCATAGCTGTTTTCAGGCTTCGGACAACCTCCGTTACCACCGCGCTGCTGACACTTTTTGTGACTGTCACTCACTTTCTCTTGGAGACAACTATGGATCTTGGACTATCTGGAAAAAAAGCAGTTATCACTGGCTCAACCAAAGGTATCGGTCGTGCTATTGCCAACCTGCTGACTGCCGAGGGCGTAGACGTCGCCATCTGCTCTAGGAATCAGGGCGAAGTAGACACCGCTATCGCAGAACTTTCTAAGAACGGCAGCAAAGTGGTAGGCAGCGCCTGCGACGTAGCCGACAAAGCAGCCTACCAAGCATGGATCGCGCAAATGGGCGAGGAGCTGGGCGGCATCGACATCTTCATTCCCAACGTCAGTGCTGGCGGCGGCAACATGAGTGAAGAAGGCTGGGAAGCCAACTTCAATGTTGACCTAATGGGCATGACACGTGGCGTAGAAGCTGCAATGCCATTTTTGGAAAAGTCAGGTGCCGCGTCTATCGTGGTTATTTCAAGCACAGCGGGCGTAGAGACCTTTATGGGTCCACAGCCTTACAACGCTATCAAGGGCGCACTGGTCATCCACGCCAAACAGCTCAGTCAGGCCGTGGCTCCCGCGGGCATCCGCGTAAACTGTGTGTCTCCTGGCCCAGTTTTCATTGAAGGCGGCGCATGGGAATTCATCAAGGACAACATGACTGATCTGTACGACGCGACACTGGCGGACATTCCACAGGGTCGCTTTGGTACTGCAGAAGAAATCGCAAATTCGGTTGCGTTCCTGGCCAGCCCGGCAGCCAGCTTGATCACCGGGGTAAACCTGGTAGCTGACGGCGGCTTCACCAAGCGCGTGCAGCTGTAAGATGAGCAAGAGCGATCGCGTTGACGCGTACTTCATCGCCGGCGGTGTTTACCACGACATAGACTTTGCGCGCCTTGAGGTTTTAAAGCTGCTCGCAGAGCAGCCTCGCATCAAGGTAAAGGTCGCCGCTGATTTCAGCGACATCGATGCCATTTGCGACAGCGATTTTTTGATCACCTATACCTGTGATGTGGTACCAACCGAGGCACAAACTGCCCGGTTGGTCGATTACATGCAAAGTGGCAAAAAGTGGTACGCGCTGCATGGCACGAATTCTATTCTGCGCTTCCTTGAGCCTGCCCCTGATGGCTCGCTGCGCGTTGACTGCCCGGAAGAGAACATTCCATTTATGGAAATGCTGGGCAGCCAGTTCATGTCACACCCACCTATTCAGGAATACGATGTATTGAACACCGAGCCTGAGCATCCGCTAGTAAAAGGTATTCCCACCTTTACTGTGGATGACGAGATGTACCTGTGTAAGTTTCACGGCGAGCACCAAACACTGCTGCACACGCACTGGTCTGATCCGGTAGAGGGCTTTGTCAAAGACGACTGGATAAAAGACACCGACGTGCAGCCTGTTCTTTACCTCCACCCTTACGGCAAAGGCGAAGTTCTCTACAACACGCTGGGGCACTGTCGAGGCAAGTACGACATGCAACCGCTGATTGAAGAGTACCCAGAGCCAGAAGAAGGCGCGTGGAAAACGCAAGAGTATTACGAACTGCTCAGACGCGGTATCGCCTGGGCAATGGAACCAATTTCTTAACGGCCCTTTTTTCATGAATCTGAATTTCACCACCGAAGAACTCGCTTTTCAGCAGGAGGTTCGAACCTTTTTGGCTGAGAACTTGCCGGCCCACATTGTCGAAGGTACTGCGAACAACAGCAGCGTGTTTGTCGAAAAAGACATCGCGCTGGAGTGGCAGGAAATTCTCGTTAAGAAAGGCTGGGCGGTACCACAGTGGCCCGTCGAGCACGGCGGCACCGACTGGACGCCCACGCAAAAATATATATTCAGTAAGGAGTGTTACGGTGCCGGTGCGCCTATGCTGATACCGCTTGGGCTACTCATGCTCGCGCCGGTCATCATGGCGTTCGGTAGCGAAGAACAAAAAGCCGATTTACTCCCAAAGATTCTGCATGGCGAGCAGTACTGGTGTCAGGGTTATTCCGAGCCTGGCTCCGGCTCTGATTTGGCGAGCCTCAAACTTAAAGCCGAACCCGATGGCGATGATTACATCGTCAACGGCTCCAAAATCTGGACAACCCATGCGCATCTGGCAGATCACATCTTCTGCCTGGTACGCACCGATAGCACGGTCAAGCCGCAGGCTGGCATTAGCTTTTTGCTGGTGGATATGAGCCTGCCCGGCGTCACCGTTGAACCCATCATCACCATGGCCGGTGATCACGAGGTGAATCAGGTTTTCTTTGACAATGTGCGTGTGCCGCAGAAAGATCGCATCGGCGAAGAAAACAAAGGCTGGAGCTACGCCAAATACCTGCTCGAATTTGAGCGCGGCGGTGGCTTTAGTGCACAACGCATTCGCCATGAGGTCGGAAATTTACAGGGCCTTATCAGCGACGCAAAAGAGCGAAACCCCAACTTTGACAGTAACGGCGAAGTGGCTCGCAAAGTCGCCCGTATTAACATTGACCTCAAAGCACTTGAAATTACTGAACTGCGTATTCTGTCTGATCTCAGCAGTGGCGGCGCGCCGGGGCCTGAATCTTCAATCATGAAGCTTAGCGCCGTAAGCCTTGAGCAGCGGGTCAACGAGCTTTGTGTAGACGTGATGGGTTACCGAGGCTTCACTATGGAACCCGTTGCTGACGGCAACCCCGTTCGCAAAGACTATGAGAGCTCCATCGTGCCCCGCTACCTCAACAATCGCGCTGCCTCTATCTTCGGTGGTTCCGCACAGGTGCAGCGCAACATCGTTGCCAAACTGGTACTTGGGCTCTAATAACGCAGGATTTTAGCCATGCAACGAGCCCAGCTTGTCGAAGAAGCCAAAACACTACTCGACTTAGTAGCACGCAAAACCACCAGTCTCACGGACTCCGTAATGGAGATCGACGTCAAGGAGTACACTAACCCCGGGCAGTTTGATCGAGAAAAGCTGGAGCTTTTTCGGAATTACCCGCAGTTTGTTGGCCCCAGCTGTGTTGTACCCAATGCTGGCGACTACTTTGCATTTGATGACACCGGCGTACCCATTCTTATTGTCCGCAATGAGAGCGGCTCGCTAAACGCGTTCGTTAACATTTGCTCGCACCGCGGTGCACCTCTGAATGAATGCGATCACGGCACGGCGAAAAAAGGCCGCATGTTCTCATGCCCGTACCATGGCTGGAGCTATGATCTGGAAGGTGAGCTCATCGGTGTTCCCTTTGGAAACGAAGGCTTCGACTCTATCGATAGAAGTGCATTAGGCCTTAAGCGTCTAGACGTACAAGAAAAACACGGCATGATTTTCGTGATGCCCAACCCTGAACTGACGTTTGATATCGACGAAGTGCTGAGCGGCCTGGAAGAGCGCGTCAGCGGATTTGGCTTCGAAGATCATCATTACTTGGGCGCCAAGCAGGTGTTCACGGATTTCAGCTGGAAGCTGAACATGGACACCTTCCATGAGTTTTACCATTTTGAATTTCTACACCCTGAAACAATCGCCAACATGTCGTACTGCAACACCGCAAACTATCTGCAGTATGGGCGCAATCATTCAATGGGCTCCCCTGCCCTGTCCATCACTGATCTCAAAGAGCAACCCGAAGAAAAATGGGAGCCCAGAGAACACACATCGTATGTGAACTTTATCTTTCCCAATACCGTTATCTTTGTGGTGGCTGACCATTTTCAAACTTGGCGCGTATACCCCATCGCCCCCGATCGCTCTGTGGTTTATCACAGCATGTTCATTCCAAAGAAGCCGGAGTCTGAAGAAGAGCAGCAAGAATACGAACAGTACTTTCAGATGATTAACGACGTAGCGGTTGGCGAGGACTATACGTTGGTCGACAAAATACACCGCGGCTTGCAAGCGGGCATCGATCGCAAGGTGATTATCGGTAGAAACGAGCCCGGTGTGCAGAACATGCATCGCCAATTGCATGAAGTGCTAGGCAACTAAAACACCTCTTCTCCCGGCGTGCTACCGCGCCAAAAATTCATCTAACGTCATGTGCATGCGGCGTATGCGTGCTTCCTGATAATTACCGAGCGTTAAGCCAGCCTTGCGGCTGGTTTTAAAACCTTCCTGCTGCAGCGCTAGATTGTCAGTGTCCTGGTCATAAACCGGTGCAAGCCAACCCAATGCTTCCACCAGCGTGTAGGAATCGTCGACACCTAATTGCACGGGCTCTGGCGGCTCTGGATGCGTCGCCCCGTCAGGCATCAGCTCTAGCAGCAGCAAATCGAAAATACTGCTATCCACATCATCACCATCGGGCCGAAAACGGTAAGCCATGGGTATATTAATACCCGGAAAGAAAAACATATTGGGGAACAAGTGGTACTCAATAGAGTCCAGCATCATCGCTTCGCTGGCCTCAGAAAAATCGATCCCGAGTTTTTCTGTCATCTTTTCACGCAAGGTTTGCGCAACCACCCCACGTGCTGACTCACCTTCATTCAAGGCCCGTGGCTCGGCGCCAAACACCGATAGCGATGCAAGCAGCTCATCCTCTGTGAGCTCTGGGCTACGCCATAACTCTCCAGGATAGTCTGCAAGCGACTCTGCACTGTAGTTGCCGATATTGTGAATAAACCGACTCACGAACTTGCCGAAAATATCGTATTGCGTATTGCCGCCGTTGGGCGACTGGTGTGTTTCGAAATTGTGGTATGCCTCCATAAAGGCTTCCTGAGCGGCCTTCCAATTGGCGGGCAGCTTTTTTTGAACGTGCAACTTGATGCGTCGTTGATCCAGCGGAAAATGCGCAAAATGTTCAGGCAGAACATCCAGCGACTCACGCAGCGGCCGTGCGTCTGGATCGATATTGATAAAGACAAACCCGCCCCAACGCTCGCAGTGTACGCGCTGCAGGTCATGTTCATTGTTGTTGACGTGCGGAAAGTCCCAGCGCCCGGGAATAGTGTCTATCTCACCGGTAAGCTTCCACGACCAACCGTGGAAAGGGCAGGTAAAGCCGCCACTGTAACCCACACCTTCTTCTGCGAGTATGCGTGTGCCCCTGTGCGTGCAACTATTTAGGAAAGCTTGAACCAAATCCTCTTCACTACGCACCACGATAACGGAATAAGGACCAACGTTATAAACATAGGTGTCGCCCACATCCGGTATGTGTTCCTCTCTACAGGCCCATTGCCAGCTTCTGCCCCACAGTTTCTCAACCTCTTGCTGAAAGAATGCCTTACTTGTATAGCGAGAAAACGGAATATCGTCATCACCCAAAAATTCATACGCGTTCTCTAGCAGCGGGGGTGGCGGCGTTTTGCTATCGCCCGCAAAGGTGTCGGCGATCGAGCTACCGGGTGATCTTGCCTGACCTGGCTCTAGCGTTTGCTCAGGGCTGGCCTGTGAACGGCCCTTCTCATTTTGGCTCATAGGTGTGGCTCTCTATCGACAGTAAACGCTGTATCCGGCCGCCAAGCTGGACAGTCATTAAGCGCAAAGAATACAATCTAAGCACCCATTTTTTAGTATCACTCGACTAATAACAGCATTGCAAGCAGACGTTGCAGCGCGGCACATCTACCAATGAATATTTGTGCCGATGCAGGAGGCGCCGCATTATCGGAGCACAAACCATGAACAAGACAGCAGGCTTGCCGCCGAGCGCAAACCAACTTGCGGACAGAATAGCCATACAGGATATTCTCAATCTGCACAGCCGTGGGCTAGACAGAGTGGATGTAGATGCACTCACGTACGCTTACTGGCCCGACGCTGAAGTTGACTACGGGAGCTTCAAAGGCGCCGCCCATGATTTTGCACAACTGGTGCTGCCGATACTGGGCGAGACCTATGAATTAACCCGACACAGCCTGAGCAATCACTCGGTGGAGCTGCAGGATAATGCTGCCTTAAGCGAGACCTGGGTTCACGCTGGCCATTTACTGCCAGGCGCAGAAGAAGAGCTTCTGTTCTATGGCCGCTATCTGGATAAACTGGAAAAGCGCGATGGGCGCTGGAAAATTCTTCACCGCACCGTGGTAGTTGATTGGATCAAACGCCACGCCGTTATCGATGAACGCGACAGTGATGCGTTTTCTGCACTGCAAAGAGGTGGCCACAAAGACACAGACCCGCTGTATACCTTTCTAGGCTTTCAATAAACTTGCAGTCACTTCATCAGCTGCAGCAAATCTAACTTTAGCGATTAGGAAACGGCCAATGCCAACCACTCAAAAGCAACATGATCAATTGATCGCCAAGCAGGCTATTTACGAATTGTCATGTCGCTATATGCGCGGCCTTGATCGTTTAGATAAACATTTACTACTGTCGGTTTTTTCCGCTGATGCCTGGTGTGAGTATGGCTTCATCAACTGCGATGCGCCTGCATTCGTTGATTTCGCAATTGGCGCTCTCACAGAACATACAGCTAACCAACACATGATTGGTAATGTGCTCATTGAATTTGAAGGCAACGAGGCTTTCGGTGAGGTATATTTCAATGCTTATCATAAAGTGCCTAGCGATGAAGGCTTTGACGATATCGTGATTGCCGGACGTTATTTAGACAGGTACGTTGAGGAAAGCAATGAATGGAAGTTTGCCTATCGTAGCGAGCTGGTTGACTGGAGCCGCACAACATCAACCAACGATCCTTACTTTGCCGCCGCACCCGACGGTCTACGCGGTGCGAGGCAGAAAGACGCCGTCTACGATACCGCCCGTCGCTATCGGCCTGACCAAAAGGCAGATAAATAATGTCTGACAACGTGCCACGCAAGCCCTTAGACCACGACAGCGTTACGCAGTGGTTTCTGGAGACCGACGTTCTCATAGTAGGCGGAGGCGGTGCAGGCATCAGCGCGGCCATTGAAGCGGCTGATCTTGGCGCGCACGTTGTCGTGTTGGAGGCCGCCAGTGAAGCTGGCGGCTCTACCGCACTCGCCGGCGGCCTGATTTACATGGGCGGCGGCACTCCTACACAAAAGGCCTGCGGCTTTTCAGACGACATCGAAGAGATGTACAAGTACCTGATACGCGCAGCGGGGCCTGACGTGGATGAGGCCAAAGTACGACTGTACTGTGATAGAACCCTTGAGCACTACGACTGGCTGACCAGACAGGGCGTTGTTTTCAAGCCCGAGTACTACGCCAAAAAACATACCAACACACCCAACGAAGCAGCGCTCATGGTCACCGGCAATGAAGAAGCCTGGCCCGACAATCAGGCAGCGCGCCCCGCGCCACGCGGGCACAAACCCCAGATCAAAGGCGACCATGGCGGCATTCCACTGATGCAGAACTTGATCGCCAAGGCTATAGAAAAGGGCGTCAACATTTTAAGTGACACGCGCGCGCTTACCTGTATCAAGCAAGACAAAAAAGTCATAGGCGTAATGGCGCGCGTTGACGGCAAAGAACAAGCCATACGCGCAAAGCGCGGTGTTGTGCTCACGGCCGGCGGTTTCATCATGAACACAGAGATGGTGGCTGACTATGCACCGCGACTAGCGCTGGGTAACTACCCAAACGGTAACCCTAATGACACCGGCGGTGGAATACTGATGGGCATGGGCGCCGGCGGAAATGTAATCAACATGCATGAAGGGTTTATCTGCACGCCGTACTACCCTCCTCGGCAGTTTTTGGAGGGCATTATTGTCGATGAGTCTGGCAAGCGTTTCATTAACGAGGACGTTTATCACGGCAGAATGGGAAGCGTGATTCTAGATCGACCGGACGGGCGCTATTATCTAATTATCGACAGCCGCCATTTTGAAGTGCTGGAGCGTCCGCCTATGGGCGGCTATCCTGTCGCAGGCACTGGTGAAACATTGGAAGAACTCGCCGGTGAGCTCAACGTGCCCAACGATGCACTCGCAAAAACGCTGCAACGTTACAACAAAGACGCCTCTGCCGGCGATGATACGCTGCAGCATAAACATCCAAAGTATCTCGCGCCCTTAGACAAGCCTCCCTACGCTGCTTTCGACCTTTCTCTGGGCAGTGGCGCCATCTTCGCGGTGATGACATTTGGTGGCTTGGACACCCTCCCCACCGGTGAAGTGCTCGACGTCAATCGCAAAACAATCGAAGGGTTATATGCTGCGGGGCGCACCAGCGCAGGTATCCCGCGCTGTGCCGAAGGTTACGCCTCGGGCATGAGCATTGGCGATGCGACGTTTTTTGGCCGGCTGGCTGGCACCTCTGCTGCACAGCGGTGCAACTAGCGCCCTACGCGTTCGTGTTTTCCGAAAACACGGGCCAACGTTCTTCGATGGCGCCATTCTCATACACTGCAATATCGCCAAACTGCAGAAACACAAATTCGCTTTGGGTTGGCCGTAAAAACACCCAATCATCGGGTGCTAACGTTACGGAACTCGAGCCGTTAAGCATTTCCTGATTAGTCGATCGACCATACAGCGGGTTGGCGCTCAGCCCCTGCGGCGATTCCGGTTTTGCTTTCCAATAACCGCCGTAAGTAAAAAAGGCACGTTCACGGTTTGGATCCCACTTGGCCTGCAAACCACCCAGGTCTATCCCCGGTATCTGTGTGGCCTCCAACGTTTTGAGCACAGGCGTAGCAATATACGAGGCTGGTATATGATCAGCCAGACTGGGCAAATCGAAATCGGTAGGCTTTACCAGGCATGAGCCCGCTGCCAACTCAGTGAACGGGTAATCGCCCTCTCCATAAAGTTGATAGGTAGGGCTTCCGCCAATATTTAGAATGGCATCTTCAGGCCAGCGCTCGCCCAAATGCGCTTTGGCTAATGCCAAGTAGTGCTGGTAAACCGACACCGCCGCGTCGCGATACTCAGTGGGCTCTCCAACAGGCATCTTTACGATATGAGGTTCATAACCCATAAACCCACTGAAACGTAGTTGGGGCGACGCATCAAACTGCGCAAGCATCGCGTTTAGCTGCTCATCATTCGCTACCCCGCCCCGGTGCAAGCCAACGTCCAGCTCGATGCAAACGCGCAGTGTCTGCCCTAGCTCTTTGGCCAACTCGCCATATTGCTGCAACCTTGCGGGCGTATCTACCAACCAATTGAGTTGGCGCTCAGGGTCAAAACCACCGCCTTCGAATTCCCTGTAAAACTGTCGAGCAGCGGCCACTGGCATGGGCTTTCCCATGAGTACATCGGCCGTTGGTATCGCTGCCGCCACCAAATTTGCGAACGGCTGATGAAACAGCATCAGTCGATTGCTGCCCGACACAGTCATCACTAGCTTCAATAATTCCAACGAAGGCAGCGATTTAGCCACTATGCGGTAGTGAAACCGATCGGTTAAATGCCCGGTGAGTGTTTGAAGGTTGGCGAGTAGCCGTGCTTTGTCAATCACGAGAGTGGGCTTGGCTTGGCCTACCGTATCAAGCGACTGCGAAAGCGCTGAAAAATAAGGCGTGTGGTTAGCCCCAATGTCACCAGGGCGCAGTAACATTCCCGCGCCTAACGCGCCCCCTAACCCTCCTAACAGCACAGTGCGGCGTTTCATCGAATCTCTCCTTCGTAAAAGAATAGCTAGTAAGGGCGGTGCTAGCCAAACAGGGAATGCAGATAAGGATTTAAAAATCGGCCGTCAGGATCAACGCTTTTTCTAAGTGCCACAAAATCATCCCAGCGGGGATACAGAGAGCGGAAGTCTTCCCGCGTGAGCGTATTTAACTTGCCCCAATGCGGGCGGCCATTGTACTTACGGAAAATGGGCTCGATCGTTTTAAAGTACGGACCAAAATCCTCATCGTAGTACCGATGCACGGCAATCGAGCAGGTATCTCTACCATAGAACGGGCTAAGCCAAATATCGTCGCCTTTGATGAAGCGTACTTCGATAGGAAAAAACACTTCATGATGCGACGATTCAAGGGCTTCGCGAATTTCGCGCATCGCCTGTAAACCATGCTCAGCGGGCAAGTGGTATTCCATTTCATTGAAGCGCACGTTGCGTTCACTGGCGTAGTTTTTCCAAGAGCTCTCGATGGTCACTTCGTCATCGAGCGTAGAAACAATCGTGCTTAACAGCAACTCCCGCACTCGAGGCCACTTTTCCAAGTAATCTCGCGCTTGCTTCAGATCGTAAACCGAATCATTCGCATCGATCTTTTCGGTAGCACCAATGGGCTCATCCGTAATGTCATGCACATCCGTAAAACCCATCCCCGAGAAAGGAATGTAGTAAAACTCAAAGTTGCGATGATTAGCCGCCAGCGTCGGCGCAATCTCAATAAGTTCATCAAACTCTCGCCAAACCGATTGCCGCTTCAAACGGTATGGCGCAACGTTTTGCAGCGTGACCTGTGTCATCACGCCCAGTGCGCCCATCGAGACCCTGGCGGCTTGGAACAACTCTGGGTTATTGTTCGCATCACACTCCACAACATCGCCACGAGCATCCACTAACTGCAGCCCTTCTACAAACGTTGGCATACAGCCAATGGACTGGCCTGTGCCGTGGGTTGCGGTTGACAGGCAGCCTGCAAGGGTTTGCTTGTCGATATCAGGCATATTAATCAATGCCTGCCCCACATCTTCCAAGGGTTGCCCTATGTCGCCAAGTCGGCTCCCCGCCCATAAGGTAGCCTGCAGCGAATCTGGGTCGTGATCTATCAACCCGCTTAACCGGGACAGCGACACAATAGTGTCGTCGGTGGGCACTAAAGCCGTGAAGGAATGGCCCGCACCCACAGGGCGCACAACACCCTTGGACTCGGCTATCAACTGCTGTAGTTCTGCCACGGAGCCCACTGCGCTACGAGCCGCAGGTAGGCACTCTTGAGAACCCGACCAGTTACGCCAGGGCAAACGCCGTTTTGGTCGAGCGCCACCCGATACTGCCTCTTCTGCAACGAGCAGGGGTGCGCCTACCGAACCAGCTGCTGCAGCAACCAGTAACTGCAACATGTTACGACGGCGTAGCATGGTTATTTTCCTTGGGCCATAAAGGTAATAAGCGCTTCAAACTGTTCAACATCGCAGTCCATGCAGAAGCCAAAAGGCGGCATTCCACCAAAGCCCTCAACAACGCTATTGACCAGAACATCCATGCCTTTAGCCATTCTGGGTTCCCACGCAGCCACGTCGCCGGTTAAGGGGGCGCCAGTACCGCCAACGGTATGGCAGCTGCGACAGCTACGGTTATAGATAGAGGCAATCTCTGCATTTTGCGGTGATAGATCGCGACTGGCGACACCACCTGCTTTACTCGAGCCGCTTTTAGCAGCTGTTCCATCACCACCACAGCCAATCAGGGAAAGTGAGGTAATAAGAACGCCAACGAGAAGACAACGGTTCATACGAATGGATTCCTTTTTCAAGCGGTATTGAGTACGGTATTGATGAAAATACGCTCTTGGCTACTGCACCGATTCTAACAGTGTATCTAGCTCGGCAATAGCAGCATTAACATCTGGGGTGACCTCAATGGCGTGCATCCCCATCTGGCGAGCAGCAATAACATTGGCATGATAATCATCGAGAAACACCGTGTGCTCAGGTGGCAACGCTAACTTATCAATCGCCAGCTGGAATATTGCAGGGTCAGGTTTTCTGACGCCAACGCTGCTTGAATCAACAACAAATTCAAACAGCTCTTCAACGGGTATCAAGCTGCGCCAGCCCTCCCCAAATTCCACGACATTGTTGGTGATAATACCGGTTCGATAGCCTTCATTACGCAACCGGCGAACACGATCAACCAGTGGCTGACGCGCGTCGGCCCCGGCGTTGTTCCCGGCCATTTTCATAAAGAGCTGATAGATATCGATTTCCATACCACTCTCACGCCCAAGCGCAGCTATAGCGTCTCGCGCTGCCTCGAGTGTGATTTCGCCGCGCTCTAGCTGATGCCACGGGTGCTCGCCATCATGCTCATAAGAGCCAAACACAGCCTGAGTGACCAGAGCTGGCTCAACGCCTATGTCTGCGCCAAATTCGGTGACCGCGTGAAAGGGAGAATCGGTGAAGACGCCGCCAAAATCAAACAGTACGGCTTGAATACCAGATGCCATGAAGCTTACCTACCCACTCAAAAGTTGAGTAGGCAGTATATACGCTGGTATGCGTTAAGACACAGGCCCTTAGCGCTGCTGGAACGCGCTCTGAAACCCTCGGGATACCGGCTTCATGAGGTATTCCATAATGGTTTTTGAGCCGGTGATGATGTCCACTTGAACGGTCATGCCAGGGATAACCGCCATCTCACCCTCGCGCTCGCCAAGCCAAGACTTGTCCAAGCCAACTTTTACTTTGTAGTAGGGATTGGCCTGTTCATCAAGATAGGTAGAGGGAGAGATCTGACGAACGGTGCCCTGTAGCGCGCCGAAACGAGATGAATCGAAGCTATGCACTTTTACTTCAGCGAGCTGCCCGCTATGGACATAACCGACCTCATTTGGCATTAATCTGGATTCGACGATCATTTCGTCTTCGACTGGCACAATTTGCATGATCACTTCGCCAGGGCGCACGACGGCACTGATGGTATTAACCACCAAGCCTTGCACAATACCCGTGACAGGCGCATAGACCTGTAAGCGATCAACCTTGTCTCTGGCCTTCACCAGAGCAGTTTCAACTTCAGCCA
>JBGCFE010000172.1:0-14463 GCA_045106775.1 Halioglobus sp. | reverse complement strand
ATTGATCAGTCATGGATTCTCCTTATGGTTCGGTACCACTTCGTTACACAATCCCGCCAGATAACGCGGCTCGGACTTCTCCTTTGCTTGCTAAGCATTGGCTTCACCACAGCACACTCGCCCACCGCGCAAGCGCAAGATCCTGCTGCTACTCGCAATGTCATCCTGATTATTGGTGACGGTATGGATGAACATCAAATCACCATCGCGCGAAACTACCTGCACGGGGCCGAGGGCAAGCTGGGGCTAGACCGCCTCCCGTTGCGCGCAGCAGTGCAAGTGTTGACGAAAGAGGACAAAGTAGACGGCAAGCCAGTCTATGTATCAGACTCGGCCAATACTGCCACGAGCATGGCTACCGGCGTGGTTACCAGCAGGGGCCGAATTGCCACCAGTGCTGGCTCTGACAAAAATCTAACAACCATCGCTGAACTTGCTGCTGCCGCGGGTTACCGCACAGGCATCGTTACAACCGCCAGCGTTACCGATGCCACCGCCTCGGCTTTCGCAGCACATATCAACTATCGCCTCTGTGAAAACCCGGGAATGATGGTGGATGTCACGATCAGCGACATCGTGCTCGGCGACTGCTCATCTGATCTGCAAGCCAATGGCGGAAAAGGCTCCATAGCAGAGCAACTGGCAAGCTCAACTTTACATGTGGCACTGGGTGGCGGGGCAAAACACTTTGATGTGGCGGCCGAAGGCAGCACCGAAACAGTTGCCGCAATGGCCCAAAAGCAAGGCTTCACAGTGGCTCGCACCGCGCAACAAATGGAGGACGCACCGCAAAGCAAGCGGCTTCTGGGAATATTTGCGCCCAGCACACTACCCGTTCGTCTGCAGGGTGAGAACGGCCGCACGGCGGAAAAGCCAGAGCCCAGCCTGCTAAATTCAGTACACCGCTATCTGGGTAGCGTCGAACAACCGGCCATCATGAGCTGCGAGCCGAATCCAGATTTCGCGCAAGTACCGTCGCTGGTCTCCATGACCGATACTGCGATAGCGCATCTCTCGGCCGATAATGAAAAAGGCTTCTTCCTGATGATTGAATCTGCCTCTATCGATAAGCAAGCGCATGAACGCAAGCCCTGTGGTTCTATCGGTGAATTGGAGCAACTCGATGAAGCCTTGGCGAGCGCGCTGAAATTTGCCAGCAAAGCGCCCAATACACTGATTTTGATTACAGCTGACCACGCACAGGCCGCACAACTCATACCTTTTGATAGCTTGTTCGCAGCCTACCCTATACCAGTGTTTAGCCCTGGCAGTGTGGCGCGCATCAAAACGCCGGAAGGAAGCCATATGGCGGTGAACTACGCGACCACCAACTTTATGATGGAGGAACACACCGGTGCCGCCGTTCCACTCTTTGGCAATGCGCAAAGTGTTGGACGCGTTCCTGCATACCTCACGCAGCCAGAGATTTTTGACATCATGCGCGACTATCTCAACCTGTAATTGCTTGCCCGGAGTGCGCGTTCTTTACAGATTTACCCAACTGTTAAGTGCGCGCAACCTGAACTGCGTACCCTGATGCTTTAGCACCACTGAGTCGCGAAGAATTTCGTCTACCTTCACACCCCGCCCAGCATTCCCCCCTTTGCGCAACGTTTTGCCATTGATAACGACTGACGATCGGCCAACCGCTTTACTATTGTAGTCGTGCCGCTCGTAGAGCAGCGTAGGGATAGCGTCCTTTATTGGCTGTGACAGTGAGGCCACGAAGGGTGCTGGATGCTCCTCCAGCGCCGCGTTTCGTTTTTCGCGTTCGGCCATCTGCACCATTTTCGCAATATCCAGCTCACTCTCTACAGGTACCGGCTTGGCTTTGGGTTTTAATTTCGGTTTCGGTTTCGGTTTCGGTTTCGCGCTTACTTTGGCAGGCGCAGGGGCCTTTGGTGCCGCATAGAGCTGCTCAACCGCCGCCCGATCTTTCGATTTCATTTTTGCCACGGCTTCTACTTCTACTGCCGCGCCTTTTACCGCCTCAGGGCTTGCCGGCGGCAAGGTTTGCATAGCCACTTTTGCAGCCGCTGGTTTTTTTACGATGCGATTGGCTGCAGGCTTATTCGGTGCGGGAGCATCTTTTGCGACGGCGGGTTTTGCATCAGCAACGCCTTTGACGACCTTCTGTGCTGCAGGCGTCTTCACACCCTCCCCTTCGTCCGATGAGGTAAACACCCGATCTGAGACTAACCAGGCAATAAGCAGCAATGCGACAGCAAGAGCAATCCACGGCAGGCGCGCCATCCAGGGAGATTCGTTTTCCGGCAGAAACAGGGGTTCTGAAGCCAGACCCGGTACCGGCTCAGCTTCGGTTCGCGACCGATTCAAGGCATCCAGAATCAACGACATTGTGCGCACTCTATACTGTAGCCTAGGAAATCTTGAATCACTCTACCTCTGCATCCCTTCTTCAATACGCTGAAGATACTCATTCCTGCTCTCCCGCTGCACCTTGAAGCCGTAAACGTGCCAGAGGCGACGTAACATCCATCCCCAACTGCTCGTTCAGGGCAAGCAGTGTGCGCAGTCCGACCACACCATCACTGGCTAGCCCGTTAGCGCTCTGGAAGAGCCTCACCCGCTGCTGAAGTGGTGCTGTAAACGCGTTCTCCGCCAGAGGTTTGGACTGACCATCCAGCCGAGCAAACAGCTGTGCCACCGCAGTGACAGCCGGGCTGTTGTCACCCAATGTCAGTGGCTGAGAAAACCCGTCGGGCGCACGCCACAAAAACTGGTATTTGCCCGTCCAAAGTGGAGCGAGTTCAGCCAGCTCAACGGCTACCTCACCACCGGGCGTATACACCCAGGCAGTTGTTCCTTTGATTTCAAGTAGCAAGGTCTCGGCAGCAAATCGCGCCGGCGTAATCATCTCTAATACGATGGGGCGATTGTAGAGCGCAATGTCATCCCAGGTTTGCGCCTCGGAAGCCACGCAAGTCACTCCCTGAAAATTTGTCTTGGGGCATGACCAGGTGGGGACAACGCTCACTGCATGCAAACGCCATAGTTGCGATAGACCGTCTTGGGGAGCCAACAAGGCAGCACTCATCCCAGACGTTGCGCCAGACTGCGTGCCAGACCCGCCAAGCGAAGGCGCCGCACTCGGCTCAGCGGTATCGACCAGCCCCGTTTCATCAGCCACCGTGCTGACTACCGATGAATCTAGGCGTGAAACGCCGTCACGAACCAAGGCTTGTTGCGATGCTCTGCCTGCCACTACCGACTCGCTCTCTGGGGCGTCAGCCTGTCGCGAGGCTACGCCGGGACCGTCAACGCTTAGCGCAGGCTCACTGGCCGCGCCAGGGTCTGCCAAGATAGGAATGTCAGACCTCAAAAACCAACCCGCTACAACAAGGCCCACCCCAACCAATAGACACGCAGCCAACCACCACCATCGAGATGCCGATTCAACAGGCGCCTGCCCGCCAAGCACCTCAACTGTCGCCTGCTTAAGCGTACTCATGTCGGCGCTGGTTTTGTTTTGACCGTATGCGCCCAACAGCACGCGATCACACAACACGTTGATGACACGGGGAATGCCCCGTGTCACCCGATGAATACCTCGCACTACCTTTGGAGGGAATACTTCTCTGTCGGCGCGCATACCCGCGACTTGCAAACGATGATGAATATAAGCACCGGTTTCCTGAAGATTGAGCGCTTCGAGGTTATATCTGGCGGTAATACGTTGGTTCAACTGCCTTAACTCAGGCCGCGCTAACATCTGCGTCAACTCAGGCTGGCCAATCAGGATAATTTGCAACAGCTTTTCGCTGTTGGTTTCTAAATTGGTAAGCAAACGAATTTGCTCTAGCACATCAAAATCCAGATGCTGCGCCTCATCAATCAGCAGAACGGTTTTGCGGCCTCGCTCATGGTTTGCTAGCAAGAAGCGGTGCAGTGCATCAGTCAGAGTCTTTAACGTGGGTGACTGGCTGGCGTAATCAATACCAAATTCATCGCAGACACTCGCCAGCAACTCTTGCGCGTTAAGCGCAGGATTCAGAATGATAGCGATATCGGTTTCTTGTGGCAGTTGCTCTAATAAACAGCGATTTATCGTGGTTTTACCCGTGCCTACCTCACCGGTGAGCAAGATAAACCCACCGCCCTCGCCTACGCCATACAGTAGGTGTGCAAGGGCATCACGATGCCTCGCACTCATGAAAAGATAGCGAGGGTTCACCGCGATAGAAAACGGGGGCTCCGACAATCCAAAAAACTGGTAGTACATACAGGCGCGTTACCCAGGTGAGGGCTCTGAATTTCCACGGGCATTATGCCCAAGGCGCGCAGGCAAAGCTATGTGGGAGTGAGACAAGGATCAGGCACCTGAGCCCACCTTTGACCCTGATTTGAAGTGAGGGAGCGCAGCTATACCAGCTCCACCAGTGCGCTGCGTAACGTGTCGACGGTCAGTGGCTTGGTTAAAAAGCCATTCATACCCAGCTCAAAACAGGTGGCCTTATCCTGCTCGGACGCGTGCGCCGTCAGCGCGACGATGGGCACGGGCGACTGTATCGCGCGGCTTTGCTCCTCTCCACGAATTCGAGCAGTTGCCCCATATCCATCCAACACCGGCATGGCCAAATCCATTAACACCGCATCGTACTTGCCTTCGAGCCACCGATTCACACCTGCCTCGCCGTCATCTGTCACATCACAGGAACAGCCCAGTTTTTCCAACATCGCCTCACAAACCAGTTGATTTACCGGGTTATCTTCAACGACAAGGAGATGAAGGCCCAGCGGTGACTCAGCAACATCCTCGGTGGCGTCTGAGCGTGAATCCAGCTCCTCAATCGCAGTAAGCGGATGCGTAAACCAGAACGTTGCGCCACTATCTGGCTGGCTCTCGAGGCCGATCTCTCCCCCCATAAGCCCGACTAATTGGCTGGAAATCGCCAAGCCTAAACCGGTGCCGGCATGTTCGCGAGTTATTGAAGAATCCGCCTGCACGAACGGGTCAAAAACAGTGGCCTGCTGATCAGCATCCAGCCCTGGCCCAGTATCAATCACCCTGAACACCAAAGCGTCTTCCGATGCTTTTGCAATCAACAGTGTTATCCCGCCTCGCTCTGTGAACTTCAAAGCATTGCCTAGCAAGTTTATTAACACTTGCCGCAAACGCTCTTGATCAGCACTAACCCACCTTGGCAAATCCCGCGCCAGATCCAAATTCAGCTCAAGCCCTTTATTTTGAACATCTACTTGAAACGAATCTACGACACCACTGGCGAAAGCTGAAAGCTCAACCGCGGATTCAACCAGATCGACCCGCCCAGCCTCAATCTTACTAAAATCGAGCAAGTCGTTGATCAAAGCTAAAAGGCTCTCGGCCGACCGATTGCAGGTTTCGACGTATGCGCGGGCTGAGTCAGGCAACTCGCCACGCAACAACAAATCTGTTGTCCCAATAATTCCGTTCATGGGCGTTCGGATCTCATGGCTTATCGTTGCCAGAAATTCACTTTTTGCAAGGTTTGCTGATTCTGCGGCGTTTTTAGCCTTTTCAAGATCGCCTGTTCTCAGTGCGACTTCGCGCTCAAGACCATCCCGAATCGATTCGAGACTCTCCTGCGCTTTTTGACGCGCCACGTTTTCTCCCTTAAGGCGCATGTTAAGGCCATCACTAGCCGCTTTTTCTCGCCGGAGTGACTCAATCAGATCTGCATTCTCAAAACGCAGATGGATCGCATCCGACAGCGCTGCGTGCACTTTTGTTGTGGCCGAGTAAAGAAGACCGCAATAAACAAGCAGAAGCAGCGACAGTGCCCAATACGGACTTGCAAAGGATGAGCCAGACACGACAGCGGCAGCGATGACCGGCGGGAAAGCGTACCCGAAATACAACCACTTATGCGACGCCAGTAATGGCACAGCCGCTGCGGATGCACCACACAGCACGATGATAATGAAGACCTGGTCGGCCTGCGAAAGTTGAGGCAAAAAGTAGACAGGCAAAAAAATCCAACCGATACACAGTACGGCGGAAATCGCACTATGAATAAACAGTGCTCGGCCCCAGCTGCCCTGAGTCGGCAATTTGGACAACATGCTGCGGGCCAGTGCCATGCGCATGATCGCAGTGCTTGCCATATAGGCCAGCCATGCAAAATACACTGCCTGCTGGCCAACCCCCATCAACACAGGACCAAGGAGAACTCCGGAGATAATAACGGCATAACCGCTGGTACGACCATTCTCAAGAAGCAGCCGAATGAGCTCATGACCTGCTCGCTGGCTAACGTCCTCACGCGCGACATCCAGTGGAGGAACGCCATCCAAAACGCGTGCTGAATGCGTGCTACTAGAGACATCCATGTGTAGCCGGCCTGTTTTTATCGCTTCGGCCAACCATAACGGAACAATGACAAATTACAACAGTGCGTACACATGCCATGTCCAATGTCGGCACGATGCACGTCCAGCCTAGGAGTTTTACTCTCGCTCTAGGGTGATACCCAAATCAAACCAGAATGCAGGATCCTGGTTACGCCGCAGAAAAATACGGGGAAACCGCCTCTAACTTAGCGCCAGTGTCCAAATCACCGTGCTGCTTCCATGGGTGAAAACCAGGCTTGAAGAATGCAAGCCAATCCTTCGCGGGACGGGTAAAAAAGCCATGCTTACGGCCAAATAAAAACTTGGCGCCGCTGGTGTAGGTTTTCCAGCGCTTGATATTGCCGTCATGCCACAACAACCAGAACGTGCTAAAGAGCGCTCCAAAGACAAAAAAGAAACTGGCAAAGAGCATGGCAATGCGCAGTGCAACCGGCCCTCCTCCCGTTGCCTGATAAACATCAAAGGCCACAGATTTATGCTCGGTTTCTTCTACGGCGTGCCATTCGAACAATGCTTTTACAGTGGGATCCAAACCATCGAACTGCGCCTTATCGCCCGCCAACACCTGATAAGCCAATATGGCGGTAAAGTGCTCCATGCAGACGGTCAGCGCCAACGCGGTACGGCGCAGAAAAGAGCTGGTTTTTGCCTGTTTAGTCAGCTGCCTGATGCCACGTGCATTAAACCTTTCAATTTTCTTCATCGGGTAACCATGGCGCGCTGCTAGATCATTCATAGCATCATGCACCAACCCATGCTGAGCTTCCTGCGCGCAGAAGGCCTTCACATCGGCGAGTAGTCGCGGATCACTCAACTCATCTCGGTAAGCCAGCACTGAGCGAATAAAGAAACGCTCCCCCTCTGGAAACAAGACTGAAAGCCCATTTAAAAAATGGGTTTTAAAGGGGTCGTTATCGAAAAAGTACTCCGGCGCGCTTTCTGCGGCGGAAAGGTCGAATTTGCGCACCACAATATCAATGGGTGTATTGGACTGGCTCTGTGCGGCATTGTCATCGTCGCTCTCATGTTCAAGGTCGCGATCATTTGCTGTTTGCGTGATTGGCATAATGCTCTCCTGAGCTGTAGCAGGTTCAAGGCAATGGGCGGCACCGCGTTCAGGGTGAGTATCAAAGGCGCGCCGACCGCAACTGGTAACACCCTAACAGGCTTAGTGGATAATCGCATTATCTACTTATGGAGTCAACGTTTTCTCTGTGCTAATCTCTCGACATCTAGAGGAAGCTGAGAACAGCTACCTCTGTATTGCACCCCACCTCTCAGAAAAGGTTTTTCGCATTGGATATCCGTGAACGCTAAAGCACCCCAAAAGACACAGCCGGTGGCGGGCGTTACCGCACCCACTTATCGAATCGGCGAACTGGCTGAACAGGCAGGCGTGTCGCGAGAAATGATCAAGTATTACTTGCGAGCCGGTCTACTCCCCCAACCCAGCAAGCCGCGCCCAAACCTGTCTTTGTATTCCGAGCACCACATTGCCCTGATAGGACTGATTTTGCGCTTTCAGGCGCAAACAAAACTGTCGTTGACCGAAATCGCCTCAGTATTTGAGTCGGGCGCCTATGATCCAGCCACCATTGAACTCCTGCTGCTGTCAGACAAATACAGCACCGGTGAGTCTGGCACTATCCTGCCCTTTGACGACGGCGTTGAAGAAACCGGTAATCTGGAGCTTCCCGCAGCGTTTTTACAGCAGCTGATCGACGCGGGGC
The DNA here is from genome assembly GCA_045106775.1 of Halioglobus sp. Classification (GTDB taxonomy): domain Bacteria; phylum Pseudomonadota; class Gammaproteobacteria; order Pseudomonadales; family Halieaceae; genus Marimicrobium. Next base: position 6,379 of record JBGCFE010000172.1, on the reverse strand, counting down.
TACTCAGTGACACTAACCCCCTCTCCGACCAACAGAGACAAAGCGCAGGGCTTCTGCAGGCCGCACATCAAGCAGGCGTTCCACTCGATTTTTTTACTCAGGCACGGGAGGGAATTCTCGCGCTGGCAGACCTCGAAGTGCAAACGATGATGGAGATTCAACGGCCCGATTTACACTTCCATGAGGTGATTGAAAGCATTACTGACATCGACAAAATCATCAACCGTTGGATTATTCAAGAAAAGACAAACCATGCGCGCAACACATTCTCACGAATTATCGAGAATTCCGAAAAAGCACTGACGACCGTGCACGATGCCATTTATGTACCCAGTAAAGTTTTCTTACAACGATACAACGTCGATGCAGAAATGCAGGCGTTATACGCAACAGCCAAGACTAAAAAAGCTTCTCAAGCGGATATGGAAGCGGCTTGTCGAACAGCCGTTTTACTTGCAAAGTTCGACATGGCGATAGAACTGGCTGATCACGCACTGGGCCAGCATAAACACGCTGTCGTGTTTACAGCGCTGAAGTGTCTGGCCTTAGGAATGAATCGACAACTGGACGATGCGCTAGCGCACGTCGAGAATCTTACTGCCAGCGGCTCACAACATCCATTGGCGCTCGAAGCGCGACTGTTAGCAATGCTAATGCAGGCTGCACGCTTAAGCAGCGTTTCTGACCCTTCGCAGATTCTCAAAGAGGCCGCGGACCTGTTTAGAGAGCCCACAGCGTTTGTGCCTCGAACCAAAATAGACAAATTTGAGGCAGGCCTGTTGGCAGCCCGAGCCAAAACGCTGTTCCCTGACGCTTTTGCCTGGCGCGACGATATCCCCTTGAAACTGGAGGCGATGCTGGAGGAACTGATCGCCACCCCCTCTGGTGACCAGGACCTACCACTTGAAGCGACACGGCAGGTGTTTCGCATCTATGGCGCCTATTACCTCGGACAGCTGTATGCTGATGCCGACGACCATACTCGCGCAAGACACTATTTTGAAGAAGTGATCAAGCTGGACCCAGCGTCTAATTTTGGCCAGCTGGCCTACCTTAAGCTTTCATAACCTTTACCAAAGGAACAAAAGATGAAGATAGTTTCTCCTTGGCTGGCACGTTCTCCGCAGCGTTTACCCACACTGCTTATCGCAGTACTTATTGGGTGGGTGTACTCGCTGTCGGCTTCAGCTTCAGATATAAACGTTAACGCGGCAGCCAGGCTCACCGACAACCCATGGACGCTTGAGAAAGAAGAAAACAATATTCGGGTGTACACCCGGTCAGTGGATGGATCAGACTTTGCTGCAATTCGTGCAAGCGCAGTAATGAAAACTAATTCCGATGCCGTTGCAGCAGCACTGGGCGATGGCAATGGCTGCGCCGAGTGGCGCGACATGTGTAAATCGTCAAGGGTGCTGGATGTTGTCTCTGAAGAGGAACGACTCATCTACATGGTACTCGACCTCCCTTGGCCTCTCTCGGACAGAGATGTTGTGATGCGCTCCATCACGGCGATAGACGCCGACGCAAAAAAAGCGACCGTGTCGCTTAACTCTGATTCGACGGCACACCCAGAACAAAAGCATGTTCGAGCAGAGTGCAATGGGCAATTCGTTATCGAAGTGCTCAGTGAGACTGAAGTTGAAGTTGCCTATGAAATGCACGCGGATTTGGGCGGCAACATTTCGGCCGATCTGGTGAAGTCACGCCAGTTATCTGCCACCGTGAAAGAGATGGCAGCGTTGCGTGAGTTGGTAGAGAAATAAGCGAACAAAGCCATGGTATTGCGTGCGCCAAGCGAGCGTGAAACGCTGGTTTATCTTTGGGACTTTAAAAGCGCTGGAGCGGAAACACTGCATGCATTGAGTCACTTTCTCTGCGCTGAAGAGAAAGAGCACCAGAACCACTTTGGCCAGCAGTCACTGCGCGATCGCTACACGTTTTGTCGCGCTATACTACGCTGGCATCTAGGCACCCTTCTCGCAGCCGACCCAGCAGCGATAGCGATATCAACGAATGAAAACGGTAAGCCACTTCTAGATACAAGCGCTCAAACGCTACACTTCAATTACAGCCACAGCGGCGATTATGTAGCACTTGCTTTTAATTCGGCGGCCGAAGTCGGTATAGACATAGAATATACGACGCGCGTGCGTAACTTTATGGGCATAGCTGAAAGCTATTTTAGCGAAAGCGAGTTTGCCCAAATGCGCGCAGCCCCCGCTGCAAAGCAGCACGCCCTCTTCTACACAATCTGGACACTAAAAGAAGCTTACCTAAAGGCACGCGGTGAGGGGATTTTTGCTGGGCTGGATAATTTCAGTTTTGAGCTGGGTATCGATAACCCAGAGGCCATCAAACTCGCCACCTCTTTGGAGCCAGATAGGGCAAAACAGCGTTGGCATTTTAGTAGCACAGCCCCCCTTGCCCACTATCAATTGGCGGTAGCCGTTCGAACCGGCTCGCAGCAAACAGTGAATACCCACATAGGTAACAAAGAGGCGTTACTCGCTCAATTGAATATTTAGCTGCCCGTCTGAAATCTCGATCATCTCAACCCCTGCTGAAAATGCACTCCAGAAACCGGGGCCACCGCCAAACTGCTCTACAAGATCAACGTTTTTGAGGTTACCTATCCATGCCTGCGGCAGTGGCACACCCATCAAGCTGATACCGCGTAGTATCACTACTGGCTGACTGTCACGATAAGAAATTTCTACACCTGCATTAACACGCAGCGTTTTACCGCCGAACATTGGCATATCAGGATCGACTGGAATCAACAATTTCGCGCTGGCTAAATCGTCTGAGAGATCCACTGCAAAGCGCTTGGCCAAATCTGGATTGCTTGCGAGCATGGCGTTCAACTCTCGCTCATTCATCTGCACGTTGCGCTTATCGGCGTCCTCAGAATATGCCTCAGGAATAAGTCGGCCATCTGCATCAACCTGCTCCGTTTGCTCGCTACGCTTTGCTTCGGGCAGTAGCTCCTTGGGGTCTACACCCAACGCACGCAACTTGCTATCGAGCTTTGTTTGCTCTTTAACACTCAGCTGCACGGGTTTAAAGTCAGCCGGCACGATATACGTGCGGATAAACCAATAACTAAGGCCCGCGGTTACAAGAACAGCAAGCAACACAATAAGCGCAACCTGCGAACCAGAAAAACCGCGCTTAGCGACATCACTCTGGGGGGTTAACTCTGCATCTGCCATAGTCTTTACCTTACGATGTGTGATTACGAGCGCAGCAAAAAGGCCTCGACCGCAGTTATACGGGCCCAGTGCTTACAATGCGAACGCGAACCCAGTTTATCAAGCCACCGTTACACATTGATTACGTTTGCTCCCAGTCGCGAGGATCCAGCTGGTAGTACCTGGTCAATTCTGCGTAGAGTTCGGGCCTGCGCGCACGCAACTCATTCGGCTTTTCGAAAAAGGTTTCTGTGGCTACCGCGAAAAACTCAGCGGGATTCGTGGCACCATACGTGTCCATTACCGTGGTTTTGCGTCGCTGCGCTCGCCTGCGCAAATTATCAAAATTACTGGAAAAAACGTTTGACCAGGTTCGGTAGCTATTCTTGCGCAACGTCGGCGCGCCGTTGGTACTACCCGATTCTGAGTCAAGCTGATGCGCAAACTCATGCAAGACAACATTGTTGCCATCGGTGAAATCGCTAATGCCATGCTCCACGTTGTCCCAAGACAGAATCACCTTGCCGTTGCTCCAGGACTCGCCCGCCAAATCTCGGCCGGCCGTATCCACTGTGCCATCCGCCTGATGGGTCTGGTGCTGAACACGAAATGCACTCGGATATATGAGTACAGACCGTAATTTGGGATAAAGACGACCGCGATGGTTCAACAGCAGCAAACACGCCTGAGCTGCTATCACAACGCGCATTTCGTCAGTCACGGTTAATCCTGCGCAGCCGTAAAATTTCTTGCGCGCTATAAACCGTTTAACCAATTCTTTTAGCCGCACTTGCTGATCTTCCTGGAGCGCTTCATAAATAGGCAAACCCTGCTTCAAAGCAGGCTCCCATTCGGCAGGAAATGGCCGCTTCTGAATCGCCCGATCACGTAAATGGCTAAACAAAAAATACAGCGCGCAGGTAACAAGCACTGCCAACATAGGCCAAAGGACTGTCATGCTAAAACCGCGCTAACGTTCAAGGATTGCAGTAACACCCTGCCCTCCTGCAGCGCAGATTGAGATCAAGCCGCGACCCTCACCCCGCTCTGCTAGCATTTTCGCAAGGGATGCCACTATTCGGCCGCCAGTTGCTGCGAAGGGGTGGCCCGCAGCAATTGAGCTGCCGTTTACGTTCAGCTTTGAGCGATCAATACTGCCAAGCGGCGAATCGAGGCCAAGACGCTCACTGCAAAACACAGGATCTTCCCAGGCTTTGAGTGTCGCCAGCACTTGCGCCGCGAACGCTTCATGAATTTCGTAATAATCAAAGTCCTGCAGCTGCAAACCGGCCCGCGCCAGCATCCTAGGCACCGCATAGGCAGGTGCCAGCAATAAGCCTTCGCGTTCGCCGGCTGTTCCCGCAAAATCAACAGCCGCAGCCTCAACACCAACCAGCCAGGCCTGCACGGGCAAGTTGTGTTTTATCGCCCACTCTTCGCTTGCAAGTAAGACGGCGGAAGCGCCATCGGTAAGTGTAGAAGAGTTGCCTGCCGTTAACGTGCCTTCACCGCTCTGCCGATCGAATGCAGGACCCAATCGAGCCAGCGCTTGCACACTGGTATCGGGGCGCAGGATATTGTCCTTGTCCAACCCTTTAAAGCTCGTCATCAAATCGTCAAAAAAGCCGCGATCATAGGCCGCTGCTAAATTTTTGTGACTCGCCAGAGCCAGCGCATCTTGTTCGTCTCGAGGTATCGCCCATTCTTTGGCCGTGACCTCAGTGTGACCCCCCATACTCAGGCCAGAACGCGGCTCTTCGTTGCGCGGTATATTGATTCCCAGATGCCAGGGCCGTAAACCCAGTAATGCCTTAAATCTGTCGCCGCCTGTGCGTGCGGCATTGACCCGCAACAACACTTGGCGCAAGCCCTCGCTAACACCAATCGGAGCGTCGGAAGTTGTATCACTACCACACGCTATGCCGCTATCAATTTGGCCTAAGGCAATTTTATTGGCAATGATATTCACAGCCTGCAGCCCAGTGCCACAGGCCTGCTGAATATCAATGCACGGCGTGGCGGGCGATAGAGCCGTATCCAACACCGACTCCCGAACAAGGTTAAAGTCTTTAGAATGCTTCATAACAGCACCGCCAACTACCTCACCAACATTTTTCCCCGCCAGCGCGTAACGCGCCTCCAGCCCGGCAAGAGCGGCTGTCAACATTTGCTGGTTACTCACAGCGGTATAGGCACTGTTAGAGCGAACAAAAGGTATGCGATTGCCACCAATAATGGCGACGCGTCTTACGGCCTGATTCATGAGCTTCTCCGGAGAGCGAGGTGAGTGGTGTATAGAAGAGAATTGTAGCAGGCTGACGACAAGGCGGCATGGCTAGCGTAAAGTATCCCTGCGACAATTTACTGCTAACGCGCTGTTAGCAGATGCTCTGGGCGAGAACGCAAAAAAACACTAGCGGAGACTATTGCAATGGCAGACAAAATCGAGCGGTTCTTACGTTCCAATACCGGCGGCGCGATTGCAGCCAAACTCGGTTTAGAGGTACCCGACTTGCGGCGCTACGAGGCTGGCAATGGTCTACCGACAGGGCCAGTTACGCTGGCCGGCGGCCGCGGCGGCGATGCTACCCGAGCACTGGCGTTGCATATGGAGGCGATGGGATTGAGCACGATTGCTGTCACCGGCGCAGATCCTACGTCAGCCTTCCCGGAAGGCAACGAGGAAAAGTGCGACGCGCTCATCTACGATGGCCGCGACTGCAGCACTGCCTCTGACCTTGGGCGCCTTCATCGTTTTTTTTCCCCGATGATACGCCGGCTAAACAACAACGGCCGCATACTCATTATTGCCGAACCGCATGAGAAAGCAGACAGTGCAGAGAGAGCGTCAGCGCAGCGGGCGCTAGAAGGCTTCACACGCTCACTAGCAAAAGAGATTGGCAATCGCGGCAGCACCGCGGCGCTAATCGTCATAGAGGAAGGTGCAGACCACGCAACACGCTCTACGCTGGAATACCTACTATCGTCAAAATCTGCCTACATTGACGGACAGGTTGTTCGCGTACGTGCCGATATCAATATTGGCGCGGTGCCAGAGAAACCGCTGTCTGGCAAAGTCGCCATCGTCACCGGCGCAGCGCGGGGCATTGGCGAGTCTATTTCTCGCGTGCTGGCCCGCGAAGGTGCGCAAATTATAGGCGTTGATATTCCGCCCGCGGCCGATG
>JBGCFE010000171.1:0-4594 GCA_045106775.1 Halioglobus sp. | reverse complement strand
CGTAAACAAAATCGACATGGTCGGCAACGTACAGTACTTCGTCATTGGAACGTACGACGAAGCCCTGGAGTGCAAAGGGGGTTTCAAGCCAAGGTCGGTCTAGTTCTGCGATGAACATGCCGGGTTTGAGCTGCATTGCGGGTAGTTTTACTAGACGCACGTTTTGCCTCTAATTTGCCTGTCAGAGCAATATGGTATTGGAAATGGTTTTCTCGCGTTGTGCTGTTATCGGCAGAAATACAAAAAAACTGAATAAATCAGTAGAAAAGTGCGAATTTTGGGAGATAGTTCATGTGATACAGGGGCCAGCGAGAGTGGCTGGCCCCTGGGTACTAGGAGTAGTTGTTACTGCTAGCTATTGTTCAATAAATTCAAGAACTTGCTGGAAAGTAGGCCGATTGGTGGTGCGGAAGGAGTCTGGTATCAAGTTGGGCGCAAAGCGACTGCGTGCGCCCTCTTTCAGCCATGTTGCAGGATCATCGCCGCGCGTTGCAGCGAGATCATTAGAGACTGTTTCAACCACCTCCCATAGCGAATCGCGGCATGTCTCCAGATTACCTGCGCCGCAGTAGCTCAAGTTAAACGGCCCCATGACGGGCTTGCCAAGGAGGGTTCTAAGATCTTTGTCTAGCAGGCTCGCGCCGCTATTGCCGTTCAGGTTGCGCCTGCTGTCCAGTGCTGGTGTTGCATCACCGAATATTGGCTGCATAGCGGCTGTTACCAGTGGCTCAAATAATGCGTCAAAGATAGTGGGGCCGGCGCTGTTGTAGTCACCGTCATCATCAGTGTCTAGCCTTGGCGCATCGTCAGCGACCCATGCGTCGAGAAAATCAACGACTTCACCCGCAAGTTTACTGGGTGGCTCTGCGTCGCGCAGTACTTCACTCACGACGGGCCATACCGGCGATCGAACATCTTCTGTGGCCGAGCGGTTCATCACGCCAACCACGCCTGCTAAATCAACCTGATCGGGGAACTGATCAAACAGCTCAACGCGATGCACGGAACCGTAAGGCGTGCCATCGCCATGCATGAAGCCAGGGGCAGATTGGTTGTTCCAATTGAGAAGCCTGCCCGAGGGGCCACCAACGGCGTGCGGGTGCTGCTCCTGACTAAGAAAGCCTTCCCATTCGTATTCACCGGTTCCCCAGGTAGGTAGCCGGCGGTCTAGGCCGGCAGGGCGCACGGGTAGATAGCCCGATGTGAAATAGGCGTTGCTGGTTCTGGACATGTACGCCCAATTGAACGTAAAGCCAAACTTATTGGCTGCGGCCCAAAACTGTTCTGGCGTTTGAGCGTCGCCCTCAGTCATGTCTTTCAGGCCGGCAAGGTTCAACCCATCCCTGCCGAAGGTTGAGCGCTTGCGAGTGAGCGCAACGGGTGTTCCATTGGAGGTTGCAGTACCAATCACTGGGCCATGAACCGATACCGGGTAGCGCAGCGGAACGCCCTGGAGTGTGCCGGCCTCGAACATTTCGAAAGGGATGCACTCACCGTTATACATGTAGAACATGGAATCACGGGTGGGCTCTTCTGAATCGCTCTGCTCACAGAGCATTTCGGCGTACACATCGCGCACGTCGTGGTTAGCGGAGGTGAGGCTCCACGCATAGTTTTCAGTGCGCCCGATAAGAAGGTACATTGAAAGGCCCGGCACACCTACGCCCTGGGCTTCGATGCCGGGGCCGGTGAGGTGCATCTGGTGTACGATTTCCGGATAGTAGTAACCCAGTTGCGGGCCCATCACTGCCAGATTATTGCCACTGGCCGACTGGGGTTTGTCGATGACCAGAAAGTTCGATGCCTGACGATCAGGTGGCGAACCTGCTGCGGGGTAGGTCACATCATCTGTCTCTGCAAGCGAGGCCGCTACAACCGGCTGTCTTGGGTCTAAAGAAATAACGGAGCCCTGATCAATCACAACAGAACCGGTAACTTCGCCGCCTGTCATCGGGCCGTACTCGAAGCGGGTGTTGATGGTAGTCGGTGCTTCAGGGTCGTCAAACAGCATGGCATCTTCCCATGCTAGCTGGCCCTGACCTTCACCCAACGCCATGCGCAGGGTGGAGAGAAATTCGGCGTTTGCGGCTTCGCTGCCGCCGCCGGCACCAAAGATGCTGCCAATGAATGCCGTTACCGCAATCACATCATTCACGGTAGCGGGCGCCTGATCGACATCGTTTGCCTCCCAGTAAGCGTTTAAGCCATCGGCGTAGGCTTGCGCATCATCGATAATTTGCTGACCTTCTTCACCATGCTCGGCGATGATCAGGGCGATTTGATCGGTGACCAGCTGCTCAGCGGCTGCGCTAGGCACGAATGTCTGACCACTGGTGACAAGTGAAAAGGCGTTAATACCCGGCACATCGGCCACGGCCACGCGCGCAGGCCCACGGCCCAGCCCGACAAGCAGTGCTCTATCTCTGGCGGTTACCCATCCCGCTCCGAATGCCAGATCTGCCCGTGTTTCGCCAGTAATATGCGGTACGCCGTAGGAGTCATAAAAAATGGTCGTGCCCGGCCTGCCGGTGACTTCTTCAATTGTTTCACCTACCGGCTGAAAGTTCTCGGGTATGAACAGCGATTCTATATCGCTATCTGTGACATTACCGCGCAGCGGCGTCAGCCCGTCATACAGGGGCAATTGATCGAGCGAATTCTCAGTAGTGGGAAGCCCGCCATAGTTGCCCGGGGGCAGAACGTAATAGGCGCGATCTGCTGGAGCGGGGGCCGGCGGTTCTGGCGGCATGGTGGGCGGTTGCGGCTCTGGCGGCGCTACGAAGCGTGGCGTGTCTCTATCTTCCGAACACGCGCTTAAGAACAGAGAGATAAAAGCGGCTATACCCAGCTTGCCTAGCGTGCCCAATGAGTGATTTTGATAGGGCGAACGTTCGTGCTGCGGTGTCTTATTGTTATCCACGATACTATATCCTTCCCAATTTCCTGAGTGAGTAACTGCGCAGCGTGCGCAGTCATGCGAGGGTGTTGGGAAGAGTATAGGTTACAAACAGCAATTCTGTAACGCGTTCAGCTCGATAGACACGAAAAAGCGCTCTGTTAAAGAACACCTTCGATTGCTGTCGTAAGTGCTTCGCTGTCAGGTTTGGTTGAGCTGCCAAAATGACTCACAACTTTGCCGTCGCGATCGACCAAGTATTTGTTGAAGTTCCACTTTGGGGGTGTCGACTGGTTTGCCAGTTCAGTGAAGACAGGGTTAGCGCCATTACCCTTAACTGAAGTAGGAGCCATCATCAAAAACTTTACGCCGTAGTTTTTGTAGCAGATTGTGGCAGCCTCCGCCTCGTCTTTGGCAGCTTGACGAAAATCGTCGCTGGCAAAACCAATAACGACTAACCCTTCAGAGGCATACTTTTGGCTGAGCGCTTCCAGGCCCTTGAGCTGTGGCGTGAAGCCGCAGTGGCTTGCGGTGTTCACAAGCAGTGCGGGTTTGCCTGCTGCCGCCTCGCAAAGATTAACTTGCTCGGTGCTGTGCAGCTTTCGCATAGTGTGATCAAACACTGCTGGGCACGAAGCATGTGCTGAACCAGAGGCAACAGTTAAAAGCAGAAGCGCTGTAGTGGTGAGTACGGTTTTCATTCGGTTGTCTCCAGTTCCGTACGAGCTATCAATCCGTGAGGATTGTAGCTCGAATCAAGGGTAGTCCGGCAACTTCGATCGCCGCCGGATCGCGCGCGACGACGGTGTAGTTTACGCCGCCGTCGAGGGCTAGCGTGCCGCCCGTATCAAAGGCCACGACAGATTTGTCCCCGGCAGCCGTCACTGTTATCCAGTATGCGCCTGGAGTCACCTGCACCTGAGCGGTTGCTTCACCATAGGCAAGGTTGGCAATCGCGGGGTCTGCATCAGCGATGACGCCGTCAGTGGTAAGGTAGATGTCTACGGGTATTTCTGCAGCCACCAGGTAAGACCCATGGATAACCTGGACGACAGCCGCTGTAGCGATTGAACGTCTGTCTTCCTCGGTGACAAGTGCTGTAATGCTGCCGTCTGCGAAAGATCCGATCGCATAGGCTGTGTAGCTGCTGGACGCGTCTAGCGTTAGGTTCTCATCGATGGGTGCAATGCTGTTATCTGCGTCTGCCGCCACTACAACATTGTAAGTGCCCGCCGGTGCCATGATATCGGCGTAGGCGCTAGCGGCGGGGAAGGGGACAGCGTTGAGCACCTCGGCACCATCTACCAAAACATCGACAGCGGGCGTGTCTGCAGAGTTGTGTACTACTCTCACTTCAGCGCCCATTGCGGCGTCTAAAACTTCGGTTGCCCCGTCAGCCCCCACGGCCAGTAGGTTAACTGGGTTCGTGCCGACCTTGAATGTGTTATCGACCGCAACTAGTAGAAGCTCTGTGCCAGCTGGGAAGCTGACGTTGCCGCTGTCATAGACCACGGTGGAGCTTCCGTCGGGAGTGATGCGCACGCGATATTGCGTGTCCGGCATCAAAGGCAACGGCCCGGCGGCGTCATTAAACGCAGCATCGATTGGATTGACGTCGCCTATCTCCTCGCCCGGGCCGGTTACAAAAATATCGACTGCTCCGGCAGATGGCGCCGCGTGTAGTACGCTGACACGGAC
>JBGCFE010000170.1:0-5133 GCA_045106775.1 Halioglobus sp. | reverse complement strand
GCATCTCGTGCGCGCCCACAATACCGGGCTTCGCAGCACAAACGTGTCTTAGCGAGTTAACAGCCTGCATCGCGGTTGCCACCTCGGTTGAATGCACATGGTCTTCCAATGACGCAGTGCTGCTTGGATCCAAACTGGCGCAGCACAGAAAGTGCGTTTGCATTGAGGGCGAACCTTCCACCTGAACTGTCCATCCATCAAGTGGCTGTGGCCAATAGTCAGGGTATTTCTCGCCCACGCTCCACAGCGCATCTATCTCAATAACGACTTCAGAATTAACCATGCCCTGCCAATGATAGCGCTGCCCGCTCACGGTGCCTTTCTTAACTTGCCCGCAGATTACATCGATATCCTCGTCGGCAAGAATCAAATCTTGCTCGACGATGAGATCATCAAGCTGCACATCGAACGCGTCGGCGAGCATGTAAATTTGCTCGCCGAATATCTTACTGTTGAATTGCGCAAAGGGATTATTGTCTAGCAGCGCCTCTTCTCTCGCATGCCCAAATCGCATTTGCGTGAAGGTTATCTCGGCGTTGTTGTAATAGCTCCAGTTGGCTCTTTCAGACACGCTCACTTTGCGAATACTCTGCGACATGCCCGCGAGCACAGCAGGCTGAATCATGCCGGCAAAGCCAGGGTTTATTCCCGTGCCGTAGAGTGTTGACTTGCCCTCCTCGCAGGCTCTCTCGACTTTTTCTCTTTCTGCTGTTGGCCATGCCTTTGCGAAAAACGCAAACGGGGTTGCAATAACATTCTTACCAGACGCCAAGAGCGCGCACACCTCATCTAGGTCACTCAGGCGAGGCATGTAGAGAACACAGTCGGCTTGCAACGCGATGATTTCTTCAAGCGAATTGGTAGCGGTAACACCGGCTCGCACTAGGCCGACTTGCTCGCCGATGTCCTCGCCCTCCCCCGCGCTGGAATGCCGCCAGGCACCCACCAGCTCAAGGCCAGGATCAGCGATGACAGCGGCTAATGCCTCTCTTCCCACATTGCCGACACCCCACTGCACAACTCTCAAACTCATTGCTAATCCTCTTTAGACAAGCGGCTACTGTAGTGCTGCGCATACCACAGAGGCACTACCAGTAAAGTGAGGTTAGCGATCCAAAAGAACGCAGGCTCACTTGTCAGCCCAGTCTCAGATAACGCGCTAGCAAAGATGTGTGCGAACTGCCCCTGCGCAACAACACCAGCCATAATCCAAGACCAGAGAGAAATGCTCAACGAGGGCGGCCGCCAAAGCGATATGATCGCAACAATCGCAAACGGCGCGATATACATGCCGTAGGCGATCATTTGAACCTGTGGGTAACGAGAAGGGCTAAGCAAGTAGGGCTCTACTTGGTCGCCCCAAAAAACGGTGGCTGATATCTGCGGAGCGAGTACGACCAACATCCGATACACGGCGAATAAGCTAGTTGCCAACAAGGCGATTGCCAAGAGGTAGACTTGAACGTTAGCACGAGGACGCTCTGCATGAGGGCGCAACCCACTGTCCCTGCTCACTCTCCACGCATAAAACGCTGGCACGAACATAAAGGGAACATTGAGCAGGTAGGCAGGCTCAATGTGCTCGGCATACTCCCCGATAAGGTTCGCAACCATATAGACAAAGGACGACCCAACCATGGAGCCCGCCCAAAATAGCGCCGATTTAAAGTGCTTGGTCGAACTAACAATACAAAAACACAGCCAAATATAGAGGCCGAAATGCACAGTGCCATCCCACAGGAGTATTGCTGCGCCATGACTAGACTGTAGGTACGGCTCACTCTCCTGGGCATACGTTCGCATCAGATCCGAGTAGCCCAGCAACGTCAGAGAAATGAGTAAGTCGATAATCGCCGCGAAGGAGAAGATGATGAAGAAAAACAGATAGGGATCTCGCCTTGTAGACGCAGACAGATGGCGAAATACAAAGAAATAACCAGCAAAACCCACCGAGAGTAATACCGCCAGGGAAAACGCCAATACCCATGTCTGGCTTAGATTCTCCATTAAGTTTTCTTGCACATAGGCAAAGGGAATCGCCATGAGCGAAATCCCGGCAACCGCTAACGCAACTTTGCGCGCATCAAACCTCTGTGCAGTGTCAGCACTTGTATCTTGGGTGTTCATTCGCACGCGACCTAGTCAAATGTATACGACAGTTGTACACCATAGGTACGCGGCTCGCCATACGTTAACAGCGTTGAATCCGTCGTCGGCAAGCCAAAACCATCCAGCTGGTACTCTTCGTCCGTCAGGTTCTTTATCCACAACGCGAAGCCCAAAGACCCGCCACCGGAGAACGCCACGTCAGTGAGGCTAAGGCGTGCATTTAGAAGGCCATAGCTTTTCAGAGGGTCACCTATCTCAAGTTCCGTAGGCCTGATTTCTCGGGTATCGCGCCAGCCATAATTCAAATTTGCGCTGAGGTTGCCCCACTTAAACTCACCCACACTGTAATCAATATCAACGTTGTAGCTATTTTCGGGAGCGGCTACCAGTAAGTAGATATCTGAAATATCATCACCAGAAATCGGATCAATAACCTCAACGAACTCACTGTCCAAATACGCATAGGAGAGGTGAACTCGCAAACTGTCACTGAGCGCTGCCGTAACATCCAGCTCTATACCACTGAGTTCTGCCTCGCCCGCATTGATTCTAGCGACTGCCCCAGGAGGAGCATCCGGATCATTATCAACAAGACTCAGTTGAACATCTTCGTAATCACTGAGGAACACGGCAGCATTCACCCGCAGGCGCCGATCAAACCATTCCGACTTTAAGCCTAGCTCGTAGGAAACCAAATTCTCTTCGTCGACCGGTTTAATCGCCTCACGCACCGTGCCAGCACGGCCATTGAACCCCCCTGTGCGATACCCGTGTACATACTTCACATAGGCATTGGAGTGATCACTAAGGTCATAGGCCAGCACAAACGAAGGGCTTAAGTTATTCCACTCGTCTCGAGCCCCGCCAGCGGAATCAGGCGATTGAACTTCTAGCACATTATCGGAGATTTGAATTTCTCTCTCGTCGACGGAGTAACGCAGGCCCGCCGTTAAATGCAATTGGCTAAACGACTCGGGTGTCCATGTCGCTTCACCATAGGCGGCCCAGGCCGAATTCTCCGCCTTCAAATTACGGTCATAAATCTGGAACTCAAACGTGCTGGTAAGGGACACAAAATCGGCATTAGACTCTTCGGCGTCCTCGCGAAAATAGTACAGGCCGGCGGTGTATTGCAGCGCATCATCAAAGGCGCTGCCTAATATCTGTATCTCTTGCGAGACTTGCGACTGGTCAATATCAAACGGATCATTCGAAAAGATTCTCGTTGAGAACGCGTTGGCGCCATTGTCGGTATAGTTGTGCTGCTCCATGTCGCGGTACGAGGAGATGGATTTGAGCTGCGTTGATGGCCCCAAATCCCAAAGCACCGTCAGGCTATGCCCCTGTATCTGGTAATCGCTTTCTTGATAGGGAACGCTAGGGCTGGCATTTTCCTGCCTTGAGCGCGAAAACGGCACGCCGGCAAAGGCATCATTGAACGGCGTGCCGTTCTGATAATAGTTTGACCCAAAATCGGACTGCGAGTAGTCGTATGCGTAGTCAACTTGGATTTGATCAGAGGGCTGCCAACTCAACGCAAGCCGCGCACCCAGATTTTCTTTGTCGCCGAAATCAACGCCCTCTGCTCGGTTCTGAACCCAGCCATCTTTATCTTCATACAGTAAGCTCAGTTTAGCGGCGAGCTCGTCGGTAATAGGCGCCTCAATTTGCGAATTGATACGAACGTGATCGTAGTTGCCAATATCCAGCGTTTGCTTGAACCCAAACTCGCCAGTGGGGAGCTTACTAATAAAATTAATTGCGCCGCCGGTTGTGTTTCTTCCCCATAGGCTGCCCTGTGGGCCACGCAAAACCTCTATGCGTTCAATATCCGCAACCTCAAAAGACAAACCGGTGTTTCGCGCCAGGTACACCCCGTCCATGTAGATACCCACCGCGCCATCCAGCGTGACCACATGGTCGTTGACCCCTATTCCGCGGATGTAGACTCTAGCGCCGGCACTGCTGTTGGTCGTTTGGCGTATATCCAGATTGGGTACTGAGGATGCAATATCGTGCAAATTTGAAATCCCGAGCTTCTCTACATCGGCGTTACTAAAGGCTGCAATACTGATCGGGGTATCTTGCAATGAGGACTCCCGCTTTTGGGCAGTAACCAACACTTCTTCTAGAAAACCAGACGCTTGCTGCTGAGCAGAAGCAATAGACGGAACCAGAAAGCTTGACGACAATGCCGTGATAAACAATCTGGATTTAGCAGTAGGAAAAGAACTCACAATAGGTTGCCTCGCTTTACTTATAATTGTGCGACGGACTGCTGAATGAATCCTCGCTCAGCGCGCGCATAAACAGGGTCCAATATGCAACTGTCCGAAGTTTAGGTAGCACATTTCAATATGTCAACTATACTCAGTTTCGGCAACCAAGGTTTAGTATAATGAATTCAGCACAAAACCCATCAACACAGTCCAGTGCGCTGAACAACCTTCAGCGATACCACGACAACTTCGCGTTGCACTTGATGGGTGTGAGAAATCACATGGAGAATGAAGTCATTGGGCGATTTGCGCGCAAAGGCAGCCACAAGAACTTGCGGCTAGGTTATAGCTCCTACATCGCGCTAATAGGCCACCGGAGCATGCGCCTTACCGAACTCGCCAAGATCCTGGGCATTTCAAGGCAAGCATGTAACAAAACAGCCAACCTGATTGTAAAAGCGGGTTACATCAAGCGGGTTGATGACCCAAACGACGCGCGTGCCAAGCTGATGGTACTCACCTCAAAAGGCAAAAAGCTCCGCGAGGACGGTCTAGCAGCCCTTATGGAGTTGGACCACCAGTTTGTGTCGCTTCTAGGTCATACGCCAATAGCCGATGCCAGCCATTCTTTACGGGCGATTCATACCAGGCTATCCCCGGGCATGGAAAACGACGGCGACATTCCTGTTCATGAGAATACGATCGGAATTTTTTTACCGAGCTTGTCCGACTACATATTGCAGCAGACCTTTAGGTTAACGCAGGAGAAAGGTCACCCGCACATAAAGGTCTCGTTCGCAAAGGT
>JBGCFE010000017.1:0-7702 GCA_045106775.1 Halioglobus sp. | reverse complement strand
TTACTCAAGCGCATGTGATTGGATTTCATCGGCAAGCATTCTGTAAAACCAGCCAGTGCCATCACCCAGGGCCCGGGCTTGCGTAGAGACTCTTTCAAATCTGCACCAAACCCTTTGCTGTTAGTAAACGTTTGCCAGTCGCCGCGAAAAACAGCTGTTTGATAGCCATAACCGCGAACGAAGTCAGCATCGTCATCTTGCTTGCCGACATTTCTAAAGCGCGGGATATACAATCCGGTTGGCCTATTACCGCTGTAGTAGCTGTCCATATCGTCGAGGAAAATGCCGGCGCCACTCAAGCCCAAGGTATGGTCCATCATGTACTGCCCAAGCACACCGCTGCCGTTAGCGAGGCCATTGGGAAACTGCGCGCTGGTGGAATTCATCAAAATTTGTGTGCTACCCACGGTGGAGGCGCACAAAAAGAACATCTTCGCCGAAAAGCTAACGCGCTCATTAGTACGAGTATCTATGGCTTTTACGTCTGAAATGTTCCCGGTAGCAGGGTCGTACTCTAAACGCTCTACCACCATATTCGCTTTGAGCGTGAGATTACCGGTCGCCTGCGCTGCGGGTAGTGTTGAGGCTTGCGAGCTAAAATAACTGCCTGTTGAGCAGCCCCGATAGCACGGGCCGCAGTAATGACAGGCGGATCGCCCCGGCAAATCTTCGGTAAGAATAGCCACGCGGCCGTTGGTAAGCGTCACGTCCGGCGCCTTTTTTGCAAGCCGTGCTTTGACTGTCTTCTCTAGCGCAAACCAGGGCATCGGCTTTTGGAATTCACTATCGGGCAGCTGAGGCAGTCCTTCTGCCTGGCCATTAATACCGGCAAATTTTTCGACGTAGCTGTACCAGGGCGCAATGTCTTTGTACTCCACTGGCCAAGGGATGCCGTGCCCGTCCTTTTCATTGGCCTTGAAGTCTTCTTCGCTGAAGCGATAGGTTTGTCGGCCCCAAATCAATGAGCGCCCACCGACAACATCTGCCCTCGCCCACATAAACTCCTTGCCTTCATCCATGGCATAGGGGTTTTCTTTATCGTTATTCCAAAAGTGGCGACTGGTTTCATTGAACGAATGCGTCACCCTGCTTTGAACGGGGTACTCTTCTTTATACAGTTCGCGCGGCTTTTTGCCCTGCATAGGCACTTTCCACGGCGGCGCATGCTCGCCGAGGTAGCCAGAGCCATGCTGTAACTCTTTACCGCGCTCCAAGATGAGCACTTTCAAGCCCTTCTCGGTGAGCTCTTTCGCGGCCCAGCCACCCGAGACACCAGAGCCAACAACAATGGCATCGAAATCGTATTGTTTTGTTTCTATCATTTCATTGGCCAGTTTCTGCAATAGGAATAAAAATAGTCGCGCTCAAACGGTATGGTTACAACGTTGGCACAGACCAGCTGCTGTCATCGCGGCCCAACGGCAACTCACCATCAAACTTCATCGGCATGGCGTCGTAGCGCAGAACCTGAGTCGCGCCAAGTTCAGAAGTAAAAAAGCCCCAAATGGTGAGCTCTTTGACTTGGCAAATAAACGGAGCGTCGCTGATAAAATCGCGCATCACGTTGCCAAATTCGTACCAGGGCGAGCCAGAGGCGGCGTCTTCCATTGCCTCTAGAATGTCCACCTGTTTGCCTTCATCCAACTGATCGAACGCGGCTCCATACTCAGCAGGAATGCGTTTTTCCATATCCGCCAGCCCCGCTTTGAAAATGGCCGACTCTTGCTCGTTAAGCCAATCGGCGGCCATCAATTCAATAAACTGCGGTACGCCGGCATCAATGGCGCCGGGCGTATCGGTGCGCGGAATAATTCGCTCTGCCATTGCAGCGATAATTTTACGCTGTGCATCTGAAAAATAATTTACTGCAGTACGATTGTAGTTGGGCGCAGTGGCCAGATAAGTCTGTTGCTGCGCCGTCAACGAAAAGCCTAGCTGACTTGCAGAGACACCCGTAACCAAAATTGCCGCACACTGCAAAAATTCTCTTCTGTCCATAACTTGTCGACCCTGCATTGACGTTTGCTACATTAACGTTTGCCGCATTGGGCTTGATAGCCCATGCAGCAATTAGAACTAGCGTGCGCGCACCAGCGATTTAACAGCTGATATTCCAAGCACCGCAGCCCCGGCTGCTAAACAAATCAGCACACGGCCATCGGCTACGCCCAAATAATAGCCCGCCGCCTTGAAACCGCCATAGCCCCAATACACCGCATCTACGCCGGTGAGATGGTAAAGCTCATAGAAAAGCGTCGCGGTAGCTGGCAACAAGAAGTACAGATATAGGGCCAACCCAATCGCGATTAGCCAGGCACGTCTGGATATGTTCATATCAGATCAATTGCTCCGTTGTTGATCCAAAAGCACAAAGTCTAGTAACGCTTTTGCTTCAGATGAAGCTACCACCATGTGCTCTGGAGCGGCAAGCGTTTTGGCATATCGCTGCATGCGCAGGCGATCAGTGGCGCCTCGTTCAACCATGAGTGCGCCGAAGAAGAACCCTAAACCCTGAGCACAGGACACTGCATAACCTGAACTGGGAGAATCCAAAGGAATATCGAGATACACCACCTCTTCCCCTGCTTGCGCTGATTGCTCCAACTGTGCGGCAAGCTTAGGCGCTAGATCTTCACCCACTTTCGATACCAGTAAACGTCGTTGCCGGTTCACCACACCAATATCAACACCCATATCGCTATCCACCTGCGAACAGGCGTGTGGCAGCGAACCGGATTGCGTTGGCATGTACTGCCGCGAAAACGGCATGCGGCTGTATAAAGTCTGCAACACCTCTGCGTATTCTTCCGGCAAGTATAAGCGCCGCTCGGGAAAGCCACCTAGCGGCATGAGCAGCGTTATTGCACCTATTCGCGCATCGGGATACTCGTAACCGGCGACGCGAGCACGCTTAGAAAACCAGGCCGGCAAAACACCGGTCACCACAGCACCCGCTGCACCCGATTGCTTCTGCACGAGATCGTGCAATCCAAGCGCATACAAGTGGAGACCAGATAGCCCCAAACGCTGATAGGTATGCACCATATGGTGCCCTAACTGGGCAACCACGCCCTGACCACGGTATTCGGGCGCGACCAGCAGAGCGCTGCCATCAGCGGTTAGGCCACCAACAGACTCCAGCACAGTGGACATGCAGCCTTGCACACGCTCGTTGCTGTCGAGTGCCGCAACACAGTGCAGCAGGCCTGCTTCCATACTGGAGCGCAGGTAGTTGGCGTCATAGAACGCTTCTATCGGGTAGGTATCGCCGTAAACGCGCTCTATGCCCTCGCACAGCAATTCACTCTGCGAGGGTTTGAGCATGGCATACGTTAGCTCAGCAATGAGCGTTTAGGCCTTGTACGCTGCCTGAAAGGCGGCGGTGAAGTCGTCGATTGCGTCGGCAGGCAGGTCATTGATGCCCGCCGCCCCAGCGCGGCCACCGCCAGTAGGAAACTGCATGCAAAGATCGGCGGCGCCCTGCTTGTTACTCATGGGTGCGCGCACGCTCACCAGGTAATTGCCGTTATCTTTAATTGTGAGCACGGCATGCGCACGATTTGGATTATCGGTGGCAAGGTCATTACTATAAACGCCGCTCACTCGCCGTGCCCATGCTTCGTTGGGCAGTACAAATAATGCCGTGCTCGCGGTTTCATTCAGTGGTTGCAGCGAAGCCGCCTGGCCCATATCTTCCTTGTAGCCAGTGCTCAGCTTGGTGAAGTCCGCAGAGTTATTGACAAAGTCCAGAGGGCCATCCGCAGCATAGAGCTTCAGGTAAAGATCCTTAGGATCAAAGTGTAAATCGGCAATAGAAGGGCCATAACCGTTGTAGTTGATGTAAGTGCCCAGCGCTTCCAAGGAGGCAATATCTGTGTCGGAAGCATTGAGCCCTTTGGCCAGGCTGTTGGCCGTCTCCTTGAGGTTATCGCCAAACGCACCAGTAACCGCCCATGCAAGCTGCGCGCCGTCTAAATGGCCGTTGATCAGGGCTGCAGTGCACACCTCGGGCGACTCGTTGATAATCGCCGTGAGATTTGCATGCTCGGGAATGTCACCAGGGAAATGGTGATCGACATAGAAAACGCTGGCCTCAGCACTCAACGCTTGCTCCAAGGCGGTTTTGTTTTTATCCATTGACACATCAAGCACGGTGATCTGATCACCTGCCTTTGCATCCACCTTGCCCAATAAATTGATGTCGCGCTTTACGCCGGTAATCAACTCAGCCTTAATTGGGTTTTCTTTGCGAAGCTGCAGGAGTGCACAAATGCCGTCAGCATCGCCATTAAAGAGATCGTAATTCATAATGTATCGCCCTAGTCTCTGGCGTTAGTAATACCACGGCCCGCAGACGCGGGCCGTGGGCTATGCGAACAAAACAGGTTGCTTTGCTACTGATCCAGCGACTGATAGTAATCAGACAGAATCTTGGCTACCTCAGGGCGCGAAAACTCTGGAGGTGGCGCAATGCCCTTACCGAGCATCTCACGCACCGCAGTACCTGAAAGCAACACAAAATCGTCTTTGCTGTGATCCGGCACGTCGCGCATCATCACTACTTTATTGAGCTTCTTGCTATAGGCGGTGTGGTCAGCACTGAATATTTCCAGCTCCAGCGCATCGTCAGGCACTTCTTCATCGAAGATAGTCTGTGCATCAAAACCACCATAGTAATCACCGACACCGGCATGATCGCGACCGACAATTAGGTGTGTGCAGCCACAGTTTTGACGGAACACGGCATGCAGCACGGCTTCACGAGGCCCAGCGTAGAGCATGTCGAAACCGTAACCCGTTACCATGACAGTATTGGGCGGGAAGTACACGTCGACCATTTTACGGATAGACGCATCGCGCACGTCGGCTGGAATATCACCCGGCTTGAGTTTTCCAAGCAGCATGTGAATCAAAATTCCATCCGCATCCAATTGCTCCATCGCCATGCGGCACAGTTCTTCATGTGCACGGTGCATTGGGTTACGGGTTTGGAACGCGACCACTTTTTCCCAACCGTTACTGGCGATTTCTTCGCGAATCTCTACCGCTGTGCGGAAGGTATCGGGAAAGTCGGCCTGAAAGTAGGAGAAGTTAAGCACCTGAATCGGACCAGACAACATTGTTCGACCAAGGCTCTTGAACGTGGATACGCCAGGGTGGTTATCATCCAGAGTGCGGAAAATCTTCTCTGCCATGAAGTCAATTTGCTCATCACTCACTGACTCTACGGCTTCAACATTCATAACAGCCAATATTGGATTGCCATCCACATTCGGATCGCGCAGTGCGATACGGCTGCCCGCTTCAATACCGGTCTCGTCTGTCATGTTGACAACTGGGACGGGGAAAAACAGACCGTCGACTGTCTGCATTTTTTCGGCAACGCTCAATGAATCAGCAAGATTCATGTAGCCAGTAAGCGGGTTGAAATAACCGCCTGCCAGCATGACAGCGTTAGCGGCTGCCGCGGAGTTAACCAGCAGAGATGGCAGCGACTCAGCTTCAGCGGCCAGCGCTTCTCGCTGAGCTGCATCGGCAACATACAAAGGATTCAGTGCATCTGAACCGTGTGGCTTAATCATGTCAAAGACCTCTATTGGCTAATGATGCCGCGCTCGCGCAGCACACTTAAAATTTGCTCTACTTCTTCAGACAGGCTCTGCTTGTCTGAGTGAAGGTGGATTTCTGCTTTGTCAGGTGACTCGTACGGATCGTCTATACCGGTAAAGTTTTTGATCTCGCCTGCGCGCGCCTTTTTGTAAAGACCCTTAGGGTCACGCTCTTCGGCTGCTTCTAACGAGCAGTCGACAAATACTTCGATAAAGTCCATACCTGCCTCATCGTGCAGTGCGCGCACTTGATCGCGATCAGCTTTGTAAGGGCTGATAAAGCTGCTTAGGGCGATTACGCCGCTATCGACAAATAGCTTCGCCACCTCACCGATTCTGCGAATGTTCTCGGTACGATCTTCAGCGGAGAAACCCAGGTTTTTGTTAATGCCCATGCGCACGTTGTCGCCATCCAGGCGGTAAGACAGCACGCCCATCTCGCTGAGGGTGCCCTCAAGCTCCACGGCGACGGTGCTTTTACCGCTGCCAGACAAACCGGTGAACCACAGCGTTGCGCCTTTGTGGCCCAGAAGCTTGCCGCGGTGTTCACGGGTTATATCACCTTCATGCCAATGTACGTTCGTTGCCTTCTGCTCTGCCATTTCTCTCTCCCAATCACTGACTGCTGCTAATTTTTACCGAATGCGACAAGCATTCGGGCTGTTGAATACGATTTCACCGCGCGCAATATAGGGATATTCTATCTACATGTAAAACAGGATATTATGGATGTTGCTAACGGATTTACCGATACAGAGTAATTCCAACCACAATTCACCCTATAGGACCGGCACTGCCATCATGCAGAGCCCCAATCGCCCATGAAGTTCACCATCCGCCAGCTACAGATATTCCTTGCCGTTGCGCGCTATGAAAACATCTCCCGTGCCGCACAGAGTCTACACATGTCGCAATCGGCTGCGAGCGAAGCGTTACTCAATCTGGAGCATACTTACAATGTGGATCTGTTTGATCGGGTCAGCAACAAGCTCTCTTTAAACGCCATAGGCCATACTTTACGCAAAGAAGCAGAAAGCCTGCTGGCGCACTGTGCCAGCTTTGATGAACTACTGCAGGATCATAAAACGCTGGGCCACATCAAAGTTGGGGCCAGTTTTACCATCGGCAATCACCTGGCCACCCGCTATTTGGCCGGCTATCTCGCCAATTACCCTGACGCCAATGTAGAGCTGGATATTGCCAACACTCCGGATGTCGTTGCCAAGGTGCTTAACTTCGATGTGGATATCGGCATGATCGAGGGGGAAGTACAACACCGCGAGCTTCAGCTGATCCCCTGGCGCGAGGACGAGCTGGTTGTGTTCTGCGCAGCTGACCATCCGCTAGCGAAGAAGAAGGCTCTCACCAACAAAGACATCCGTGAGGCGATGTGGATACTGCGAGAACCCGATTCCGGTGCACGCCACACATTTGATAAGGCTCTGGCGGGCATTCTGCCCGATATCAATATCTACCTTGAACTCAAGCACAATGAAGGCATTAAAAATGCCGTAGAGTCTGGCCTTGGCATAGGCTGCCTCTCGCGCATCGTGCTACAGAAAAATTTTGCCAACGGCGATCTCGTTCCGCTCACATTACCGCGGCGTGACATGCGGCGCACCTTCTACTTTGCGCTACCAAGACAGCGCTTTGAATTGAATTCCGTGGCATCATGGATGGAGAATTGTCGGACAATGGACCAATGAACACAGCACAAGAGAGTAACGAGAGGTTAAACGCTTAATGCTACGCGCCGCCGCACTTTTTGCATTTGTCATACTACTGACAGCAAGCATGGCCTGGTTGACGCTTGCACCTGAGGATGAATGCGCAGACCTATCTACCGATATGGGCGCTGCGGTGCTTGCTGATGAAAACGGGGAGCAAGACGCTCTCACCAATCGCGCGATATTAAAACGGGGAGATTGTAAGCCCGCTGACGCGGGCTAAGAGTCTATAGAGCAGCCTTAAACTTTAGGGCCGCCGACATCGCGCTGCAATATTTTCATCAAGCCACGCTCCACCGCACTTTCAGCGGCCATACCCAGCTTCTCCTGCCAATTTTTGCGATGCACGAACCGCACTTCGTAGAT
>JBGCFE010000169.1:0-3767 GCA_045106775.1 Halioglobus sp. | reverse complement strand
TTGAAACGGTGCGCCCGGTACGTTGGTGACAACCGTATTGAACATTACGTTTGATTCTACAACGCCCGTTGCGCTCGCCGTCCGCAGAGCAAGCGATAGTACGTTGCCGGGCATTACATCGGTAAGGTCAACGGCAAAGCGTGGGCCAAGCGCCTCAGCGTAGGCTTTAGCTGACTGCGTTTCTTCGTGCACTTTTATCATGCGCTCTACTGGGTCCTCAATATCAGAGCAAAGCGCGACTGTCATAAAGCCCACCATGTTACCGCCTGCCGCGCGTTCTTCTGCAGAGCGCACATCGATCGGGCAGCCCGAGACCAGCGAGGTGTCTGGCATTTCATCTTTGGCGGTGAGGTATTTGCGAAGCCCTCCGGAAACAATGGTGAGCATGACGTCATTGATAGTAGTGCCCGGTTGCGTGTTTTTGATTTCGCGCACAAGTTCAAAGTCGAACTTGCGTGCTTCGAGTACCCTGTGCCGGTTAATTTTGCCTTGGAAGCGCGTGGCGGGTTTTTCCTCAATGCTGTGAAATTGCTTTTCCTCGCGGCCCTTACGTAGCCTTTGCATAGTGGGCGCTGCCGTTTTTAGCATGTCGAACACTTGCCCCGGCTTACGCCATGCATCAATGTACGCACGGCCGAGCATGCGGGCGGTAGAGGGGCGTTCTACCAGCCAGGGTGGCGCCTCGCCGTGATATTGCGTTTCTGGAGTGAGGTCGTGAACGATATTCATGAACTGGGTGCCGGTGGCACCGTCCATTGCGCAGTGATGCACTTTTAGTAGTAAGGCAAAGCAGTTGGGTGGGTAGCCTTCAATGTTATTGAGGCCCTCAATGACATACATCTCCCACATAGGCTTATCTCTGCGCAGCGGTTGGGCGTGTATACGCGCGGCCAGTATGCACAGTTGCCGCCAATCACCTGGTTTGGGCAGCGCGATATGACGCACGTGGTATTCCATATCGAAGTCGGGATCTTCTACCCAGTAGGGGCGGCCCAGATTGTAGGGCACGAAGGCGAGTTTACGGCGGAATATGGGTGACAGGTGCACGCGATCTTCCAGCATCGCAAGGATTTGCTTATACCGGACTTTCCCGCCTTCTGCAGTTGACTGATTGTAAATGCTGACGCCCCCGATGTGCTGTGGCAGCCCATCCAACTCTGCATGTAGAAACATTGCGTCCTGGCCCGAAAGTTGTTCCATGTGTAATCCCTAATAATGCGGTGTATTAAAAGTAGCACCCTTTGCCCATACTTGCAGAACATTAAGGTCTTCGCTTACGTGCACCGCGTCGGCCCGATAGCCGGGGGCAAACCGGCCAAGCGTACTACCCAAACCCAAAATTTCAGCGGGGTAGAGTGAGGCCATTCGTAACGCCTCGCTCAGTGGCTCGCCCACGGTTTCGTGCACAAATCTAACCGCTTCAATGAGTGAGATGGCGCTCCCCGCCAATTTACCAGCGGCGTTAACTAATTTCCCGTTGGTTAACGTGATGCGTTCACCGTAGAGCATAAAGTCGCCTTTGTTGCCGCCAGTGGTTGCCATAGCGTCGCTCACCAGAACCAGTTTTCCTGCCGGCTTGGCACGGCAGGCCAGGCGAATTGACGCAGGGTGCACGTGATGGCCGTCTGCAATGATGCTAGCCCAGAGGTTGTTGTCAGAGAGCGCTGCGCCCACAGTCCCCGGCGCGCGCCCCATCGCGGGGCTCATGGCGTTGTATAGATGCGTTACACCACAAAGCCCTGCACTTGCCGCTGCGTGAATGTCTTCGAAGCTGGCGTCAGTATGCCCAGCTGCGACAATGACGCCCGCTTGTGCCAGCTGCCTAATGTGGTCAGCGCTTATCACTTCCGGTGCAAGTGTGATTAGGGTGCGGCAGCCGGTGTTACACAGGGTGTCTATGTCGGCATCCGTTGGCGTCTCCAACGCATCGGCCAGGTGCGCTCCATTTTTTTCCGGGGCAAAGTAGGGCCCTTCGATGTGGATGCCAAGAATACCGGGCTCTGACTGCGAGATTGTTCTCACCGCTGCAGTGGCGGCCGCCCTAAGTTCGCGATCTCCGCTTAATAGCGTAGGTAAAATTGAGGTTGTTCCCACACTGCGATGGGCTTCAAGTATTGTCTGCAACGTTGGTACATCGGGAGAATTATGAAAGAGGGCATCGCCACCACCGTTTACCTGCAGGTCGACCAGGCCAGGTATCAGTATCCCGTTTTCCAGGTTTTGATGGGGCAGATCAGCGGGCCGTTCACTTTGCGGGTACACGCCCGCGATGTCGCCATCGCTGATGGCAATACAGTGGTTCTGTAGAAATTGTTCGCCGTCAAATATTTTCGGGCAGCTGATTGTAAAAGAGCCGCAGGGCTCGAGCATAGCGTTCTCCTCCTGCGGATAAGTGTAGCAGGTGGCTCCCATCAGCCGTAGGTTTTCACTGTGGTGTTTACCTTAGCTGATGGGTGCCGCCTGTGGTTCGGTGTGCTCATTTTCTCTGCCGATGCGAATCACCAGAGGTATGAGCACCACGATGATGGCAGGTGCAAACACTGCGAGCAAAAGCACCAGAGTTGATTGCATGCCGTATTGGTCGAGCACGAACCCTAATAGCGGGCCAGTAACAATAAAGATTGTACGCACGCCCATACTCACTAGTGAGTTGATAGTGGCTCGAAATTCACCGGGAACACGGCGATTTAGCCCCTCATAAAAGAGGCTCATGCTCAAACCGCGCGCAAATTGCAGGCTGAACCCAAACGCCACGCCTACCCAGCCGCTGCCTAAAATCATGCCGCTGAGGCCGATTAGTGGCAGCAGCCCGACGATGGCAAAAACGCCGCGGGTACCAATGCGTTGCTCTATGGCGCCTGCGTAGCGCGCTGCAAGACTCACCGTCAATGCAAAAGCTGCCCAGATGTAACCGTAGTGGCCAACCGCAATGCCCTGAATCTCCCAATACTTCTGGTAGGTCCAGAATACATACACTGCGAGTAAGCCAAACACAGTAATAGCCGCCGCGCTCCACAGCACTACCGGTTTACCCACAAACAGCATATGCACAACACGCTGTGCATTCTGCTTGTGGCTGACATCAGTGACCGTTTGCGGAACCTCCACCAGTAACAAGCCAAGCAAAAATGGCGCTATTCCGGTTAATGCCTGCAACCAGATTACGGCGTCCATTGACCACAGCAACAAGATGCTGGCGGTGATACCGGCAATGCCAGACGCGGCTGCTTCAATTGAGATTAGCCGGCTGAGTGATTTCCCTGCGCCCGCACCACCGGGCTTGCCCTCCTTCTCTAGATAAACCTCTGTGTCATAAAGCAGTGCAAGGTCAGCCCCTGAAATCAGGCTAAAACCTACGCCCAGAATGATTTCGTAAATGATGAAATCAGTGAACGTGTCGGCTTGCAGCAGTGACATAAAGCCAACGGCATTCAACGCGGAGCCAATCAGAATTGCCTGTCGTCGTCCCCAAATGTCGGCAATGTAACCGGATGGCACTTCGAACAAGGCAATGGTGAGTGCAAAGATCGCCTGCGTTTGCATCACCTGACTCATCGACAGCCCATAGCCCTGCAGCAGCGGCACGAAAATGGGTATGACCACCATGAAGCTCTGGAAAAAGCCCAGTACGTAGATAGTCTTGATATTGTTGTCGAGAGATCTGCTCACGATCCTGTCCTTTGGTTTTGCCGCCAGGACCCGCTGCAGAGACGTTTTTTAGGGAATAAAAAAAGGCCTCCGGAAGCTGGGTTCTCGGAGGCCTTTTT
>JBGCFE010000168.1:0-18370 GCA_045106775.1 Halioglobus sp. | reverse complement strand
TTGCAGAAGGCGCAAATAGTCTGGATCGTTGGGCCGACCAACACCAATGCCTGAGTCGTTGATGATCTCAATGGGCACGTCGGGATACAGATGCCGCACCAGCGGAAGCGCAAAGGTAGTGCCAAATGCCCCTGCACTCACACCCGTTAGCAGAATTCGCCGTGGCGATGGAAAGGTGTTTACCGCTACGTCTAATGAGGCAGACAGGTTGTGTAGGCCGCGTTGCGGTGTATCAACCTGGCCGTCACCATCGTAGTCATTGTCTTTGTCGCTAGAGTGCAGGCCGCCATCGCAGTAGGGTAGGTAAACTTGGTTCCAGCTAGCGACAGGATTGCCGGGCAGGGTCGGGTCAAGGATACCTGCGGAAGGTAGCCCCGGGGGCGCGTTTTCGAAGGCAGAGCAAAAGGTAGACCAGCAGCCGCCGCCACCCTGAAGAAAAATGACCAGATCTTGCGAGCCTTGGTCGCGCGTAGCCATGTTGTAGCCACTGCCGTCCAGACATAGAGGGCCATCGCCGGTCGCAAATGAATAGGAGGTCACATCGCCATCTACACTGGTTCCACTGGGTGAGTACATGCCCAGATAGCGCAATATGCCCTGTTCATAAAGCTCGGCAAAGGGCTGTGCGCCCGGTGGACTGACACTGCCGTCGTTATCACCTGAGCAAGCGCTCAGGACTGTAGCGAGAGCGGCCAGCCCTATCGTGCGGCCTAAGCGAAATTTCATCATGGGCGTGTTCCAGTAAGCTTATGAATGGGATGGTGCGGTTAGGGGTACGTCATGGCAGCGTTGCTGGATTGCTTGAGCGTACATTTTGAATAGTGAGTCAAATAATAGTCGCTCTGACTCAGGCTATCAATGTTGTCCCTGCCCAACACAATCATGACGAAGTTGGGAGGCCGAACATTTCTTCTAATCAGGGCATAGATGATTGGGCAGATGACCGGTTAAACTGGTGCCGATAACTTAGCCACACTAGGAACGATTATGGGTGCCAGTTTGGATGGCGGTCAGATGAACGAATCGGTGAACGTGTTTAACGAGCCGCTACTTGCCTGCGGAGAGGATCCCGTTACTGGTTTCTTCCGTGATTGCTTCTGCAACACCAGCGCGGATGATTTTGGTTCGCATACTGTTTGTGTCGAAGTCTCAGAGAATTTTTTGCAGTACTCGCGTTTTCAGGGGAATGATCTCAGTACACCGATGCCGGAGTATGGTTTTCCCGGGCTGAAGCCAGGCGATCGCTGGTGTCTTTGCGCAGCACGCTGGTTGGAGGCGCACGAGCAGGAAATGGCGCCCAGAGTGTACTTGCAGCGCACACACAAACGCGCGCTTGAAACCATTCCTATTGAAGTGCTTCGTCAGTTTGCGGCTGACCTGAATTAGTTAATAGTAAATCCACTGCCACTAAGAAGAGGATGTAGCGATGAATGATGTAAGCGAAGAGAATCAGGATGCGGCACCTAGAAAATTTGGTTTAGATACGGTTATCGCCGATGCCAATTCGGTCATTACTGATCCAGTCGGCTTTTATCGCGCAATGGCAGTGAGTGGTGGCTACGCAGAGCCCGCCATTTTTGTCATTGTGATGGGTTTGGTGACGGGGGTAATGATCGCAGTGCTCTCGCTAATAGGCTTTGGCGCAGCGGGCGGTGTGGCGGTAGGTTTCGCTGCTATTATCATGATGCCAGTGATGGCCGTTATTGGCAGCTTTATTGCCGCTGCCATCATGTTTGTCATTTGGAAATTGATGGGCTCTGAGCACAATTATGAAGCGGCCTACCGCAGCGTGGCGCACGCTACTGCCATCTATCCGATCATGGCGATTGTTGGGCTAGTTCCCTATATAGGCACAGTGATAGGTGTTGTCTGGGGTTTCTATCTTATGTACTGCGCCTCTACCGAGGTACACAAAATCGCCCAGGGCAAAGCGAAGGTCGTGCTGGGTATCATTGGCGTGTTGGTCTTGTTAATGCAGTTGTCCGGTGAAATGGCAGCGCGTGCTTTGCAGTCACAGATGGAGGAGAAGTTTGAAGAAGCGGGCACCTCGATGGAAGAGTTCAGTAAATCCATGGAACAGCTGGGCACATCTATGGAAGGTGTCAATCCTGAGGACATGACACCTGAAGAGGCAGGCAAGGCCGTCGGTGATTTTTTCCGCGGCATGAGCGAAGCGATAGAAAAGGCCGAGGCCGAAGCGAAAGAATCAGCCGCCCAAGAGTAGCGGCTGCACTGCTCTAGTCGAACAGAGACGCCCAATTGATTCCGTTGATATGGCCGCCGCCATCAACGTACAGGGTATTACCTGTCATGTAGCGGGCCTCGCGGCTCGCCAAAAAGAGCGCTACCCCCGAAATGTCTTCATACGGGTCGCCCATGTAACCCATGGGCACCTGCTTATTCACACGCTGCGCCATCTCTGGTGCAAATTCCGTCATAGCCTGAAAAGCGGCGGTGACTGCACCAGGGCAGATCGAATTGACTGTAATACCATAGGGCGCCCATTCGCGTGCGGCGCTTCTTGTTAAACATCGCAGCGCCTCCTTGGCGACGTTGTAATCGGCCGTTTCTGGATGCGCGTTTACGCCGTTCAGCGAGCACAAATTAATAACGCGCCCGAACTCAGCCTTTTTCATAGAGGCAAAGGCCGCGTTCATTGCCCAGCGAGCAGCAAAAAAGCCTGCATCTAGCTGCAGTTGAAAGTCTTCATCGCTTTTTTCCTCGATGGGTTTTAGGCTAGATGGCGGGACTGCGTTGTTGATGATTACCTCGATGCTGCCAAAGGTGTTTAGTGTGTTGCCTATCAAGGCCTCCACGTCTTCTTTACTCGTAACATCACAGTGTTGATAGCTCGCGTTTTCGCCGAGGCTATCGGCAACGGATTGACCCTTCTCATCGTTAATGTCTGCCAGTACTACGCGATAATCGTTTTCAACAAAACGTCTTGCGAAGGCCTTGCCCAGGCCATCGCCTGCGCCAGTTACTACCGCTACTTGTTCCATCGATCTCTCCTTCTATAAGAACGTAATGGGTAAGAGTTAAATTACTTAGCGTTTACGCCAGTGCGCGGGAGATTCACCATACCAGCGTCTAAAGGCGCGGCCAAAATTTGCTTGATCACTGTAGCCAAGTATTTCTGCAACGTCTGCTATGTTAAGCCGAGCGTCCTTCAGCAGTTTTTCTGCATATTCTCGCCGCAGCGACTCTAGCAACTGCTTAAAGCTGGTGTTTTCGTTTTCAAGCCGCCGGATGAGGGTGCGTGGTGTAGTGAACAATTGTTCCGCCATGCGTTCCAGCGTGGGTGGTGCTGTTGATGCATCCTGCCGCAGCAACTGCGCGTCGAAATGCTGATAAAGACTGTTGCATACCGCAAAGGCTGTACTGTCAGATTGTTCACGTTCAGCGATGAGCTCTCGGCACTTGATTAGGTTGGTGCGGTACGCCGATTCGTCATGCAGTGGGCTGGGCAGCTGGCGCCAGGCCACTGGCAGAGCGATGGCGTTGCTATCTGCGTTGAAGATCACCTTGGCATCAAATGCTTTTATCAGCCGGCCCGGGTTTTTGGGTGCTTTGTGCGCGAGGCTAATCGTAACGTTTTGGCCAACGGGATGGCCAAGTACTGCCTCCAATACGGTTTCTGCAATCTTCATGATCACTTCTACCATCCATTCCCCGAACTGATCATCGGCGGTGGTGTTGTGCATCTCCATGATGGTATGGGTTGCCGTGTCATAGGTCTTGGATGAAATCGCGGTGATACGGCTTGGGTAAAGGGTGGCGATAACATCTAAGGCGTCACCCAGTGTCGGTGCGCTCAAAGCCGCAAAGCCCATGGGGCCGTGTGCGGCCAGGTTGAACTTGGCGCCAAGCTCCGCTGGCCAAGCGCGATTCTTCGCGTGGCGATTGTAGTTATGAAAAATGGTCGCCAACTCTGTTGCGGGCACAAATTCGGCAAGCGCGAGCTTTTCCTCGGTTAGCCCCGTGCCGACAAGCAGCTTGTCGGGCGGCACATCGCCATTTTGTAAGGCAATACGAATGTATGCGCGGGATACTTCTGGGAGCCTAGCCATAGTTGCACTGTAGTCCAGCTAAATAGCGATGTCACTAAATGACCAAAATATTGTCATTTTGTGAAATGGTGGCCGCAGGGCAAAAGCGTAATCTACCCACAACACGAAAGGAGGCTACTGCCATGACAACAACTTACACGCTTAATCATCCGGAAAAAGGCAAGATCCAATACACAGACAAGAAACGCTATCTGTGGATGTCTTCTCTCTTTATGCCGATATTTCCCCTGCTGGGTATCGCTCTGTATTTCGCCACGGGCTCGCAGTGGATGTTGGTCGCGCCGCTGCTGTTTAGTTATGTGGTTATTCCCTTTTTAGATCATGCAATAGGTACTGACGAGAACAACCCGCCGGAAGAAATCGTTCCGCAGCTGGAAGAAGATCGATATTACCGGGTGCTCACTTGGTTCACAGTCCCAATGCACTTTATTGTTTTATTTGGTATCGCGATGTTTGTGGGTACACAAGATTTAACGGCGTGGTCGGTGCTCGCTATGGCGATCACTGCGGGTGCTTATAGCGGCCTTGGCATTAATACAGCGCACGAACTAGGCCAC
Organism: Halioglobus sp.; assembly: GCA_045106775.1. Taxonomy (GTDB): domain Bacteria; phylum Pseudomonadota; class Gammaproteobacteria; order Pseudomonadales; family Halieaceae; genus Marimicrobium. The sequence continues at coordinate 13,743 of JBGCFE010000168.1, read as the reverse complement.
AAGAAGCCAAAGTTTGAACGGCTTCTAGCGAAAATTGTTTTGGCTGTGCCAACCTACGGGCATTTTTGTGTAGAACATAATCGCGGCCATCACATTGATGTTGCAACCCCTGAAGACCCCGCCAGCTCAAAAATGGGCGAGTCCATTTATGTCTTTGTTCTGCGTGAAATTCCCGGTGCATTTTTTAGAGGATGGAACGTTGAAAAAGAGCGTTTGAAGCGCAAAGGTAAAAGTGTCTGGAGTGTAGAAAACGAAATACTGCAGTCTTACGCGATTAGCGTGGTTTTTCAGGGCAGCCTCATTGCCTTGTTTGGTTGGATAATGATTCCATTTCTTGCCGTGCACAATTTCTGGGCCTGGTACCAGCTGACCAGTGCCAACTACATTGAGCATTACGGGCTGCTGCGAGAGAAAGAAGCTAATGGCCGCTATGAGAGATGCCAGCCGCATCATAGTTGGAATGCCAATTACATTTTTAGCAACATCGTGTTGTTTCAATTAGAGCGTCATTCTGACCACCACGCGAACCCAACGCGCCGCTATCAGAGCTTGCGCAACTTTGATGACATTCCGCAGCTGCCTAATGGCTACTACGGCATGTACGCGCTGGCCTATGTACCCTGGTTGTGGTTCAAGGTGATGGACAAGCGCCTGCTTGAGCTACCGCATATTAACGGTGATTTGAGCAAGGTGAACATTCATCCAAAACACCGTGAAAGAATATTGCGTCAGTATGGCGGGGGGCAAGACTTGCCTCTAGCGGCTTAACACCGTTGCCGCCGCAGTTGCGATTATAGATTCACTGCGGCGGCACGTATTTTAAGCGCTTCCAGCAGGCAGCCACTGAGAGATAGTTGCCTCAAGTTCATCCAGCGATGCAGGCTTAGATAAGTACGCATCCATTCCAATCGCCAAGCAGGCTTCAGACTCATCCATTAACGTGTTGGCGCTGATGGCGATAATCGGAATTCTTTGCTGCGGGCCTTCCTGTGCTCTTATACGTTTAGCAAGCTCATAGCCATCGGTCTCTGGCATCTGTAGATCTGTTAGTACTAGCGCGTACTCGCCACCGCGCCATGCTGCAAAAGCAACGCTGCCGTCCTCAACCACATCGGCGTAGTACCCAAGCACAGACAGCTGATGCTGAATCACCTGTTGATTGGTCGGATTGTCCTCCGCTACGAGTATTAGCTTTCCGTCAGCAATTGCGCTCTCTCGGGAATAGGGCGCATTAGCGTCTTCGCTGGTTTCTTGATTTTCTGTGATTGAAATCGGAGCTGTGGTTTTCTGTGCTGTCTCGCCTGAGGCATCTGCATGACTACACTCTGCAAACGGAAGTGAGGCTATGAATGTAGAGCCTTCATTGACGCTACTGGTGACACTGATTTCACCGCCCATGAGTTTTGCTAAACGCTGCGAGATCGTAAGTCCGAGGCCCGTGCCGCCAAACTGTCGACTCGTGGAGGCATCGGCCTGTGTAAAGGGATTGAATAGTCTGGCCAATGTGGCTTTGTCCATGCCAACGCCATTGTCCTTGACGATAAAGCTTAACCATGTGACAGATTGTGGCGAGTCAGAGTCGATTGGATCCTGTTCAACTCTAAGGGTAACGGAGACTCGACCCTCTCGATTCAGTTTGGAACTAAATTTGATGGCATTGTTGATCAGGTTAGTCAAAATTTGACGTGTTCGCTTGCCGTCGCCCAGTAGCTGGGAAGGAACGTCATGATCAATTGAAATCTCCAGCTCAATATCAGACTGCCTTGCCAGTGTTGTTAACATCGCGCAGACATCTTGCACAATCTCAGATGGGTTGGTTGGTGTAGGGTCTATGTCGAGCTTGCCCGCTTCAATTTTGGAAAGATCAAGCACATCTTCTATGATCTCTAGCAGGGCATTGGCAGATTGTTCAATGAGGTTGGCAAGGTCTTGCTGATAGTTGTCGAGCTTGGTTTTTTGAAGTATTTCGTTGAGGCCGATAACGCCATTCAAGGGCGTTCGTATTTCATGGCTCATGGTCGCCAAAAAGGCCGACTTGGCGCGGTTTGCATCGTCGGCTTCGTTGCGGGCGGTTTCCAGTTCCTCCATTTGAAGAATGCTGTCACTGATATCGTGATTTACGCCTACCAACCGACGCGGATGACGGCTGTCCTTTTCGATAAACCTGCCGTTGGTTTTGAACCAACGGATATCACCACCGGGTCGTTTGATTCGGTACACAAAATCAAAAGGCGTTCCATGCTTGGAGGCCTCCGCATGGGCGGCGATGCAGGCCTCTCTATCTTCTTGGAGAGTAGTCTCAAGCCACTCTTTTTGGCTGGGCTCGCCCAGGGCGGGATCCCGATCATACAGTGCAAACATTTGCTCATTCCACGTTAGCGCGTCACTCTCCAGATTCATTTCCCAAGAGCCCAAATGGGCAACATCCAGCGCCAGCGTGAGGCGATCAGAAAGTTCGAGTAGATCTTCCTGCTTAGCTTTACGCTGTGTTATGTCGCGGATGATCGCCGTAAATAAACGCAGGCCACCTAATTGCGTTTCGTTAATTGCGCTTTCTACAGGAAAGGTAGAGCCATCCTTGCGTAATCCTATAGCTTCATACGAATAGGCGTTGGTGGTCGGCGCACGGCCTGAGCGCACATATTTCATGTATTTGGCGTGTGGTTCGCGCAATTCATGCGGTGTAAGCAGGGTAATATTTTCGCCAATGGCTTCATTAGCTTCATAGCCAAAAAGCCGGGTAGCCGCTGGATTAAAGGTATCTATCAGACCAGTGGCATCAAAAGTAACGATTGCGTCGCTGGCGGTATCGACAATGGCCTGGTGGCGCCGTTTTTCTCTTTGTGCTTCAACGCGCATGCCTTCACGGCCTTGCATCACAATGGCAGTAACAAGCAGCACATAACCGAGCATCTTAGTGATCACACCTGCCGCGAACAGGTGATTAAAGTTTGCCTGCGCGAAGGGCATAAACAGGGTATGTGCAATGACGGCAATAGCCAGAGAGAGCAGCAGGTTGTATTGGTAGACGTCGTGCCGCCAGCCGCCTGTATAAAAGTAGCTTAGTAGCGCAAGGAAGAACAAAACGGCCGGCGCTATTTCGATTGGGCGCGGCACAAGTCCCTCTGAGACGTAGGCCGAAGGGAGTTGATCGACATACAGCGCCATGCCTATGCAACAGGCGACTGTGAATATAGAGGTAATCACTGAGCAGGCTATAACCAAGGTGTTTAATGGTGTTTGGGAACGGTATTCGTAAACCCCTATCCAAATTGATAGGAAAAAAGTGAGTGGCAAGATAATTCGCGAAGGCAGCCAGCCCCAGGGCACTAACAGCTCGAGCTGTTCTGGTGCGCTCGCGGTCATCATCAGGAAACCATGGCAAAGATCCAATACCGCAGCAGACGCAAGGCCTGCTCCAATGAGTTTTCTCGCGCTTTCAGAGCGTACAGCGCGCCCCCGGAACACCGCGATGGCACAAAAAGCCAGCATGACGCCTGAGGTAATTTGCATCATCCAGTGGACTGCTGCCGTGCTTTCGAAATCCTGGCTCGTGGCTACCAGATTGATGACTGCGAGAATGGGCGCCAGTACGACCAGTGGCAGAAGCATCGTGGTAAGGGGGAGCTTCGTTTGCGTGCTCAAGCTTGAATCTCAGTCGGTCGGAACATGCGTGTCAAACACCAGTGGGTGGGTAGAAACAATACGATGGGGTAGGCCAGCATCATAATGCCGGTGAACGCCAGCGGAGAAAACGTCGACTGGGGGTGACCAAAAGGGCTATCCAACCAGTTGATGTTGAGCTCCGGTGCGGTGAACAGGAAGGTTATCGGCAGCAGCACCCAAATGATGAGAGTTTCTAACGGCAATCCTCGGCGGTCATAGCCTAAGCGGTACAAAGCAAACACTAAAAGCGGGGGTATCGCGACATGAAACAGCGAGAGTGCGCGCAGCCAAAGGGATACCTGAGTGTCAAACATATACTCGGTTCCACCAATGAGGTGGTTGCCCATAAGCGCGCCGGACAGAAAATCTACAACCCATAAAACCTGTACCAATAAAACGCCAATGGCCTGAGAAGAAATGATCAGAGCGCTTTCAGTGAAAATGCCAAACAAGAGGATGATGTTTGCCATATCGCAGAGCCATAGGAAATTCTGCGGGCCAATATATATCCAATAGACTGGCGCCCATACCGCCATCCAGAGCAAATAGCCAAGTTTCAGCGAAAGCGGGAGGCGGCCAGATGGGTTTTGGATGTGCATCGCGGTACTTTACGGCAAGCAAAGTACCTTTTAAAGCGTCACTCCTACCCCCTAAAAGTCATATCGCAAAGTAGCGCCATAGGTTCGTGGAGGGGCCAAAAAGTAGGCGTCCACGCCGGTGAGCGGCAGCGTTGCTGCGGTTAAAGGCGCGTATTCATCCTCTGTTAAGTTCTTTCCCCAAAGGGCGACATGCCATTGATCATTGCGAAAGCCGATGCGTGCATTCAGTAAGTTTCTATCCTGTTCGTCCTGCGCTCTAACATCTGCATTGGTGTTTGTTATGTGATCGCTCATGAAACTGTAGTCGGTGCGCAAATAGATTCCGCCGTCTGCGATAGGGAAAAACAAGGTGGCGCCTACATTGCCGGAGATTTCAGCGGTAAACTTCAACTGCTGGCCCGCCTCAGGGCCGGCGGTAATGTCGTAATCGTGCATGTAGAGCAAACCGCCGTGTAGCGTAAGATTGGGTATGGGGTTGGCCTGAAATTCAAGATCCAGCCCCGATGTTTCTATCTCTGCTCGATTAGTCACTCGTGTGCCAATCCCGGTTTCCAGCTGCTCCTGAAACTGAAAATCGTCGATCTCGCTATAGAACAGTGCCGCATTGAGGCGCAAGCGGTCGTCGAGCAACATGGATTTAACTCCTAGCTCGTAGCTAATGGTGGACTCATCATCAAACTCCCGCTCAAGGGCTACCCCATTCACCGTATTGAAGCCGCCAGATTTCGAGCCCGTAGCAACGCTGGCAAAAACCATCACGTCCTGCGCAAGATCGTAACTGGTGTTCAACAGCCAGTTCACATCATCGGTGCTTCTGGAGAATGCCTGATCGATGGGTGTGGTCACACGGGTTAGTAGTGATTCACCGGTTAACGCCGCTGAGATAGCTGAGGAATTGACGCTGACTAATATGTCAGCGTCTTTCTTTTCGTCCGTCCAGCGCAAGCCGCCGGTAAGCCGCCATTCATCGCTAATGTGCCAAGTAGATTGGCCAAAGATGGCGAGGTTTTCTGTTTCGAGCGTAACATCGGCGCTGATACTGTCGCCAGCTACAGCGACGAATGGCAGTGGTATGCCGGGTGGGAGCAGTGCCTGCAGCTCTTCTACGTCACTTGACACGTCAACGAACTCTTCGCCTACAACTGTAAAAGGGCCGCCGTCGCCTCCAATGGTTTTCGACTGGTAGTAGAACACGCCGATCTGGTAATCGATTGAATCTCCGGTGTCGGAGGTGAATCGTAGTTCTTGCGAGACGCTTTCGCCGTCGTTAATCGCATTGGTTTGAAAAAATACGTCTAGTGGTGTTCGGTCAACGTCCTGGGCTCTGTTGGTGGTGTAGTCGTTCCACGCTGTGATTGATTTTATGCTGCCCCAGCTGCGCTGGTAGTCAACAACCAGTGAGGCGGTATCTGATTCGTTTTCAAAAGTGCTGGGCACGTTAGCGGAAATTTTATAATCAAAGGGGTCGTTAGCATCGGGTGCAAAACCGCGCGCCACAAGTTGATCATTGATTAACTGCGTTTGTACCACGTCTGCGCCGCAGCAATTTACGTCGCGGTCTATGTGGCTGGCGTTTAACAAGAGCGACAAGTCATCACTGGGATGCCATTGCAGCTTACCAATCACGTTCCAATCGTCGGCTCCATTCATGTCCTCACCGGCGTTGTTTTCTAGATAGCCATCGCGCTTGTTACTGCTGGCCGATAGTCGATAGGCCACTTGCTCCGTTACCGGGCCGCTGGCGGCTACCGTAAACTTTTGCAGAGCGTAATTACCCAACTCAGCTTGTGCGTACCCTTCGAACGCTTCAAAGTTGGGCTTTTTGGTAACGATGTTGATAGCGCCGGCATTGGTGTTCTTGCCGTACAGCGAGCCCTGCGGCCCTCGCAAAATTTCAATCCGTTCGATGTCGGTGAGATCGGACATACCCAACCCCGAGCGTTCCAGATACACGTCGTCGACAAACAGGCCCACAGAGGGTTCCAGCGCAATGTCTGATTGGGACGTACCAATTCCGCGTATTATGATTGCGGCGGTAAATGGAGAAACATTGGCTACGATGGAGAGGCTGGGCGTGAGCACGGCAACATCCTCTGCATCCGAGATGCCGGCTTCTTCGATATCGGCGGCAGTGAAAGCGTTGACGCTCATTGCTACGTCCTGCAGGCTTTCGGAGCGTTTGCTTGCCGTTACGATAACCTCTTCCAGTGCAGCGCTGGCGCTGTTTGTTAACAGATGGCTGAGAAAAAAGCAGGACAGAGCCGGTGCCAGCCAGCGAGAGGCGCCGGGAGTGTTGATGTTGGTTACCACTGTGTTTCCTTCTTGTTATTAGGAATTGTCTTCGCAGAGCGTTACTGTGAATCAAAGTCACTAGCGATTCAATCGCTAGGTGTTTTATAGTGATTGCCAGTATTCGAAAATGGAGCAGTGCAAATGTACGAAGAGTTAAAGAACACCTGGGATGAGCTGATTGGGCCCGGGCAAATTTTCGAAATTGATACCGTTGAAGTACGAGGCGCACCGATCAGGGTTTACAAGCATGCCCCGGGTTCCTTGCGCGATGTATGGCTAGGCTCTGCTGCCTTTGCCGACAATGAGTACCTCATTTATGAAGATGAGCGTATTACTTATGGAGAGGCGCATGCACAGGTGGCGGCCCTTGCCAACTGGTTAAAAGGGCAGGGAGTAGAGCCTGGCGACCGCGTAGCGATTGCTATGCGTAATTACCCGGAATATATGCTCAGCTACTGGGCTATTGTTTCTTTGGGCGCTGTCGTTGTTGGTATGAATGCCTGGTGGGTGCCTTCAGAGATGGAGTACGCACTGAACGACTCTACGCCCAAAGTGATGATATGCGATGAGGAGCGTCTCGCTAGGTTCAACGAAATAGGTGGTTTTCCTGATCTGAGGATTCTTGGGGTGCGTTTGAGTGGTGATACTGGCGTTGCATCCTGGTCTGATGCGTTGGCAACAGCCGGCACATTGCCAGATCAGCCCATCGATCCCGATAGCGACGCCTGTATTTTTTATACCTCCGGCACTACCGGCAATCCCAAGGGGGCTCAGCTAACCCATCGCGGCTGCGTCTCTAATCTGATGAATATTGGTTTCTCCAAGCTGCTACAAAGCGCTGCGCTGGAGCGTGCCGGCGTGTCGAACAAAGGTGCCATGGCGCCTGATGAAGTAAACGTTGCTTTGGTAGCAACACCCCTATTTCATGTAACGGGTAACAACTGTGTTGCACAGGCCATAACCGCCAGCGGCGGCAAGGTGATTCACATGTACAAGTGGGATGCGGGAGAGGCGCTACGCATTGTTGAACAGGAGAAGGTAACGGCTTTTAGTGCTGTGCCCATGATGTCGCGAGAAATGCTCCTGCACCCGGATTTTTCCAAATACGATACCTCCAGCTTGAAAACCATGGGCGGTGGTGGCGCAGCGGTGCAGCCTGATCTCACCAAAAAAATGGACGAGACAATGGAAAATGCCGCCCCCAGCGCTGGCTACGGCATGACAGAGACTTGCGGCATTATTTCGGGTTTGGCCGGCCGTTATCTGGTAGATCGCCCTGCTAGCGTCGGCCGGGCTATGCCGACCTATGAAGCGAAGTGTGTTGATGGTGAAGGCAACACGTGTCCTACTGGCGAACCGGGTGAGCTTTGGGTGCGTGGCGGCTGCGTGATTAAGGGATACTTAAATCGCGAAGATGCAACCGCTGAGGCAATTACCGATGGCTGGCTGCACACTGGCGATATTGCCTACATGGATGCCGATGAATTTATCTACCTGGTAGATCGCGCAAAAGAAATGGTACTGCGTGGAGGTGAGAATGTGTACTGCGCAGAGGTAGAGAGCGTGCTCTTTGAGCATGACGCCGTTGCTGAGTGCGTCATTTTTGGCGTGGAGGATGAAAGGCTAGGCGAAGAGGTTGCTGCAGCGATTTACTGTAAAGAGGGTGCAGCGGTGACTGCTGATGAGATCCGTGATTCTCTTAGAGAGCGGTTATCGTCCTACAAAATCCCTCGCTACCTATGGTTTGTCAAAGAGCCTCTTCCGCGTAACGCGAATGGCAAATTTGTGAAGCGCGAAGTGCGTGAGGCTTTGGACTTGGCAGATGCGCAGTAGCCATTGATGTGATCGATAGCGAAACCCACCTCATGTAGCAGGTGGGCTGCGCTCAAGCCAAAACGCTAATAAGCCAAAGCGTTAGACGAAAAAATCCCCGTTATCTGCGCCCAGGGCAACCGCACCGAGGTTACGCTCGAAGGAGGTTGGGTTGTTGGCGACGTGCGCGCGGGCCGTGTGAATATCCAGAAACCGTTGCTGGATTGGGCTGCCTTCGAATACCGACGAACCGCCTGCTGAGGAAAAGAGCGAGTCTACTACCTCAATCGATTTTTCGATTACCAGTGACGCCTGATAGCGATAGAGAATACGTTCTTCGATGGCAATCGGCTCGTCGTCTCTCACCTGCTGCATCATTTTGTCAAAGTTAGAAACCAGCACAGTTGTCATTTCTTCGAGGCTGTTGCGTGCCTGCGCTATGCGCATTTGTGTGCCGGTGTCTTGTGCCAGTTTTGTGACGTCACCGCTGGCTTTGCCTTTTACCATCTCGGTGTAAATAGACAGTGCTTCTCGCGCCGCGCCGATCGCGGGTGTAGAGACCACGCGAATAAAGAGTTGCGCCCACGGTAGGTGGAACAACGGTGCGCTTTCGCTGGTCACGCCCGGGTTTGTGCCGGCAAAGCCGTCTGTCTGTTTGTGTGTTCGATAGTCTGGTACGAACACATCTTCAACCACGATATCGTTAGAGCCCGTGCCTCTTAGGCCCATTGAGTTCCAGGTGTCTTCAATACGGTAGTCAGTATTTGGAAGCAGAAACGTCCTGTAGGTGCCATCGGGGAGGATGCCGCCCAGCAGCACCCATGTGCAATGGTCACAACCACTGCTCCAGCCCCAGCGCCCGCTGAACTTGAAGCCGCCTTCTACATTTTCTACTTTACCCATTGGCGCATAAGAGGAAGAGATCCGTGTATGCACATCTTCTCCCCAGACATCTTGTTGCGCCCGCTCATCCATAAGCGCGATTTGGAACGCATGGACCGCCACAATGCCGCTGGCCCATGCCGTAGACATGCAGCCGCGCGCAATCGACATTTGCATGCGAAAGAAATCCTGCGGATTGACTTCATAGCCATCCCACTTTTTAGGCTGAAGTGCCAGAAAGAAACCCGCCTTCTGCAGTGCATCTATATTTTCCTGGGGTACGCGGCGCTCCTGGTGAGCGCGTGCCGCGTTTTCTTGAAATAGTGGCTGCAAAGCTTCAATGCGCTCTAGCATTGCGGCGCCTTCTTCGGCAACACGCATCGCGTCAGCATCAATGGCTACATTCATGAGGTTTCTCCTTCTGAGGATTCAATTGTTCGAGGTGGCAGATCAGGCTTAGCATAGGCCATCCTCTTTTCAAGTGAGGCTGTGTGATAGCTATCAAGGCCGCTAAGTGCAACGCTTTGCGCTGCGCAAAGGTCTATGCTGTTATCGGCCCTAACCGCGTCATCGGGTAGATCGATAGAAATGACCTCTCCAATGACCAGGTGAGTGTCATTGATTTGGAGTGTTTGATACTCGCGCAGTTCCATGCCGATCTTGATTTGCGCTTCTGCGACAAATGGCGCACCAAAGCCTTTGCGCCACTCATGCGTGAGCCCTGTGGCATCAAATTCGGATTCGCTGGCAGGATAGCGCGCCGCAGTTTGGTGTGCTTGCTCAATCAACTGCGGAGTAACGTGGTTAATGGTGTAGCAACGCTTGGTAAGAATATTGGATAACGTATGCCTGTCGCGCAACCCTGGCCTGACGATGAGTGCCAATAATGGTGGGTGCGAGCCTAGATGGACACAGGAACTCATAACGGCGAGATTGCTCTGGCCGCTAGCTCCTATAGTGCCTACCAGGTTTGCAGACTTGAACCCCGAAAGTGAGTTGATCAAGGCTGCCCTCGGGCGTGTGTCCATTGCCCCTATATCTGCTGAATTCAATTGCATAGCGCGCTCCCATCCTTGATTTACGTAGCCGCTATGCAAATGGATCAGCGATAGACGGTAAAGCTATTGCGCAATGCCGAGGCCTACGGTCTAACGGCGGCGGGGCCAGCGATGCTCATTGCCTTTTTGTAAGCCTCACGTTGCGTCACGCGATTTACATAGGCCAGTGTATTTGGCATTGAATCGTTGACGGTACGTGCGCCCAGCATTTCCAGCGAGGTAAGATTAAACATCGCCATAATATCGGCGCAGCTAAAACTGGCGCCGCCCAGATAGTCTGACTCACCCAGTCGTTGTTCCAATGCGTTGTAAATTCCGTCTTCTCGCCGCTGCGAAGTGGTCATCATGAGGTTGTCTTCGCCTTCGGAAGCTGCAGATTGCGCGGCAAACTTGGTAAAGAGAATGGACTGCAAGTTATTGTTGAATTGCATCCAATACAGGTAATGCGGGTAGTTAGGGTCTTCAGCGGAGATCGATAGCTTACCGTCGCCATAGCGTTGTGATATGTACTCAACAATGGCGGTGGACTCTGCCATCACCAAATCACCATCAGTGATGGTGGGTGAGGTGCCGGCGGGGTGCAATGCACGGTACTCTGCAGGTGCCAGAAAATCGTCGCCTCTGTCGTACCACTTCAGCTCATAGGGTAAGCCAAGTTCTTCCATTAGCCAGACGATACGGTCAGATTGAGAAACGCCCAGGTGATGAATTGTGATCATTTTTTTCTCCGCAGAGTTTGAGAGTGTGTAAAGACTATACTATGGTTTGGCCAGACGAAGGTTTATACAGACCAAGGTTTATGCAGGCCAAGGCTTCACTAGCTACTTTCGCATGAGCCTATCATTCGATGAATAAGACGGAGCTCCATAATGTCCCAATGTCCCTACACAAACCTGCTTGACCCTGATCTCTATGCCTCTGGTAATCACCATGCCAAATTGCATGAGCTACGTCAGCAGGCGGATGCGCCTATCGTTAAGATTGATGATCCGATTACCGGCATCCCCTATTGGGCCGTTCTTCACCGTGAGCATGTGGATGAGATAGCGAAAAACACCGCAGTTTTTTCCAGCGAGGAGCGCCTAACGATACCGGCCGAGTACGACGACGATACCGTCGCAATGCAGGCCCAAATGCTGGTCAACATGGATCCACCCAAACACGGAAAGTTTCGCCGCATTGCGCGCAACGCGTTCACGCCAAAAGCGGTGGAAAGCTATCACGAGACATTTTCGCGCTACACCAAAGAAATTGTTGATGCCGTTGCTTCCAAAGGTCGCTGCGAGTTTATTACTGAGGTAGCGGCAGAACTACCGTTGATGGCGATTCTGGATTTATGCGGCGTCCCGCGCGAAGACCGTTCCAAGTTTTTTACCTGGACAAACCAAATGTTGTTTCAGGAAGACGCTGATATTGGTGGCGCGGACCCTGAAGCCGCCGCTGCGGCGGCGCAGGCAGCCGCTGCAGAGATTTATGTTTATGCGGGAGAATTGGCGCGCAAGCATGCAGAAACGCCACTGACGAATATAGTGGGCTCGTTGTTAGACGGGGAAGTGGAAGACGAAAAGCTTTCTGAGGAAGAGTTTCAGTTGTTCTTTTTAATGTTGATTGCCGCCGGTAATGAGAGCACGCGTTCGGTAACCGCACACGGCATGCGCCTGCTGATGGAGCATCCTGAGCAGTTGCAGATGTTAGTTGATGACCCTTCGTTAATTCCCGATGCCTGCGAAGAAATGCTGCGCTATAACCCCGCGTTTGTCACCATGCGCCGAACTGTGATGGAAGATATCGAGGTTGGCGGTGTTGCCATGGCCAAAGGCGATAAAGTGCTGTTGCATTGGCATCTTATCAATCAGGATGAAAAAGTCTTCGACGATCCATTAGCGTTTGATATTACCCGTGCGCAACGCCAGCCAGACTTGGCGCGTGAGCATCGCGCATTTGGCATCGGCGCGCATTTTTGTCTGGGTGCGCATTTAGCGCGTATGGAATTGCAAATTATGTTTGAGGAAATTATTCCTCGCCTTCGTAACCCAGAGTTTGCAGAGCCTGTTGCCTACGTTCGTGATTACTTTGTGAATGGCATCAAAGAGATGCAAATTACATTTGACCCTGAGGCAGCTTAGTGAAAAGCGTGCCTGAGATAGCGCCGCTCTAAAACGGTATATCTATAGCAGCCACGCGGTCTCCCGAAAACGAACCAGCGTACAACTTTCCTTGATAGGGCACTGCCACGGTTGCGGGCCCAAAGGGCTCTCCCTTGGCGGAGGTATACAACGTGGTTGCTTTGCCAGTTTGCGTGTCTACCGCGATCAGCTCATAGGGAGATCCACAGCTCCCTTTTTCTAACCCGAAGCAGCTGCTCATGGAGATAGGGGAGACGTGAGACGCCAGCAGTAATCTACCATCGGGTAGCCAGGCAGAATTATCAATATTCGGCACTTCTATGCGGCTTAAGATTTTTTCACTGCTGACATCAAACTGCCGCAGCTCTTGTTCGATGTAATTGTTCACCCATAACGACTTCCCATCGGCGGCTACCTCGATGCCGTTCGGCATTCGCGCCTCAGAGCCTTCGATAACGCGGGGTTCACTGCCGGGTGTCCATCGCCATACGTGGCCCTTATTGATACCCAGCATCGAGCCGATTTCAGCAATACCGCTGATGGTTCTGTCGTACATATGGGTGACTGCAAATCCGCCGTCGGGTAGGGCGGCTACGTCGTTCAAAACTGCATATTCTGGAAATGTAACGCAGCCGCGCCACTGAAGTTCCGGCGCGTCATTAGGGGCTGCGCTGCGGATGACTTCGTAGAACAGTACCTGCTCCTTGTCACTGTGATTCACCACTAGCAGTTGTTCTTTGTCGGCACGTTGCTGCAAGTGAATACCGTGGGGAGAAAGTGTAGGCGGTGGTGTGCAGGCTGGGTCACCCCAATTCTCGTCATTGGAATGTTGCGTCACCGATGCGCTGTCAACCAGCCGTGCAAACGGCCGTTCGCTTGCAGGGTTCAGCCAGGACAGTGCTCCACTGGTTTTGCCTCCGTCGCCATACTCTGAAACCAGAATGCCGCCATTGGGAGCAAGGGGCTCAAGGTCTTCGGGCATGATTGCGCCGCACACCGGTGTGATTGGGCCCATAGGCTCGCAGCTTTCGTTCACCTCACCTGCGGAGCACGCGGTAAGAATGATGGCGAATCCTGATAAGCAAAACTGCAGAAAGGCTCGTGGCATGCGGGTCATCCGTTTGCACTTGTCGGTCTGCGAGTATAACCAGATTCGCTGGAGACTATTATCATTATATGCTAAACTTTCAGAATATTCTGAAAGTAAAGAATTGGTAGCGGAGAGAAATCGATGAGCATGAGCCAGGATTTACAGGCCATTGTTTACCATTTTGGCGAGATGGGGAGTCGCTGGGGCTTTAATCGCAC
>JBGCFE010000167.1:0-3078 GCA_045106775.1 Halioglobus sp. | reverse complement strand
GTTTGCTCGCGATCGAGGCTTACGCATCGCAGATTTGAATGATCTGTCCAGTGAAGCAAAGATTACCAATATCAGTGCACTGGGTGAGGCGCAGGCAATTGATTCAGTGGCAGAGCATGTTGCGCAAGAGTCCCATTTGATTGCTTATGCCGGCGTTGCCATTGAAGGCGAAGGTTGGCATTGGATCGACGTGCATCACAATGATGCCAGCAAAGGTGGCGCGATAGAGCTGCTGAAGAAAGATCTGGGTGTTAGCCGCGTGATCTGTTTTGGCGATAGTGACAATGACCTGAGCATGTTTGCGATGGCCGATGAGTGCTACGCACCAAGTAACGCGAAGGCGCCGGTGTTGGCGGCGGCGACGGCGGTTATTGGCCACCACGATGATGATGGCGTTTCGCAGTTTCTCAGGGAGAGGTTTAACTTATGATCGGCCTGTACCAAACGGCCGTCTAAAGCCTCGCCGCTCCAGAACTTCGTGAAAAAGCAGTGCGCCTAGAAACGCTAATCCCGGTGCAAGCTGAATACTCAGCCTCCCAACGGCGGTGTAGTTGGAGGCGGCCCAACCAAACCCGGTGCATAGAAACAGAAATAGAAACAGCCCGACTGCGCTTCCTAGGGCCACTGATAACGGTAGAAAGTCACGTGTTAAGCCTCCTGGGATCAATACTCCCAGCGACACAAGTGACAGCATGAGATAGCCAAAAAAGTGCCAGTTATTGTGTACAAATACGCTGGTGAGCACGCCTTTCAGTGCATTGAGGTTAAATATCGGTGCAAGTTGGTTTAGAGGGATGCCCGCGAGCGCCCAATCTTTAGGGACAACCAGCCAGCCAAACAGCCCCAGAAGACAAAATAGGAAAAATAATTTGGCTGCCTCCCGCCTCGCCATGAAGGCCGCAGCGACCGCTGGGATGAGGGTCATTGGCCAAACGGCGCCCTCGTTCTTGATTAAGTAGCAGGCTGCTGTGAATATTATGAGTATGCCTGCTTGCCAGCGATCGCGCTTCACCGACCAATTATGCAATGCCATTAATGCGCAGGCGAAGGTCGCGCCTAAAAAGAGATCCGCATAACCGGCTAGTGCTACGTGAATGTTTAACAGCGGCATTGAAAGCAGCAGGTAGGTCGAAGCCATAGCAACGGGTAGTGTTAGCCCAGCAACGCGTAGCTGCGAAAAAAAGCAAAGACCCAATGCGCAAAAGGCAGCTAACCAGGGCAGGTTCATCAGACTCTCATCCCAATGGTCCAATGCAATATTTATCCATACTTGCAGGAGAGGTATGGTGGGTGGGTAAGAAGGATGCCTGTCCGTGTAAAAACCATCTCCACCTAAGCGTAGCCATTCGAACTCGCCAATGAATGGAACCATTGATCGGTGTTCGAACCATACTCTTGCTTTAGTTGCCCAGTGCATTGTTGCATCCCATGGGAACAATGGACGCCAGTAGACTTCAACGGCGAGTATGCCGACCCTCCAGAGCACCAGAACAAGAAGTGCGCAAAACAATAGGCGACCACCTAACGTGAGCTGAGACCATGTATTAGAGCCACTACTATTTGTTTGCGTTGAACGGTCCTTTGCAGTGCGGAAAAAATGAATTAGGAGCGCGATAGCGGTGAGTGCAATGGCGACAAGCGATGTGTCTGTAAAACTAAGCGGCCTTCCCATCGAGTCTAGCCAGCGTAGAATGATTGTGACCGCTATCAGACCGGCCAGGGTGCCATGACCAAATATGATAGCCAGCCTGCTAGGTACATCAACAGGTACCAATAGTCGAAACCAAGCTGTACCTAGTGCAACGGGAATCAGTAAGGCGAAAGACGCAGCGACAAGATCCATACTATGGCACCCGCACGAGGGTGCCGGCCGGCATTGAAAGTAAGGCCTCTACTGCTATTTTGCCGCCCGGTAGCACTAGCAATTTGTTGTGTAAATCATTCTCTGAAGTGTTTGGCTTCAGAAGAGCAATGTAATCGCCGCTACGTAAGAATCGCCGATGTGGAATCTCACTCCCCCTGAGGCTCCAGAAAGCGTTGTATGGATACAAGTAGTAGGCGGCGCGCAAACCTGTGTAGTCGTCGCTGGAGGCGGCAAATACCCGAGCATTGTCTTCAGTAATTAGCGTTTTGGCAGCATGGACGAATTGGTACAGCTGCGCATCTGGCCCCACCATTAGTTTTTCAGTGGTTGATTTCCCGGCGAAATTGTCGCGAGTGTGCGCTGCTTGCTTCAGAAGTTTAGTTTGCCAGGTGATATCTAGTGCAATCCACGCGCAAAGCGTTACTAGACCCACCACTTCCCATTGAAATCGTATATGGCGAAAACAAATGCAAAGCAACAGATACACTCCTGAGCTTGCAAGCCAAAAAATGGTGAACAGAATAGTTGGATAGAACGAGGATGTGTCCTGTGCGCCAGTGTATGAGTTCATCGAGGAGCGGTTCCAGCTAACAAACCCCGTTAAATCACTTTGAATAGCGCGCAGTTGATATTGTAGTTTAGGTGCATGAAGAGCAATGCGCTCTACCTCTAGCTCTTGATCCGGACTGCCAGAAAGTGAAATGCTAAAATCGGTGATCGTTTTCTCCCATCCGCGCAGCTCGCGAGTGGCGAGCCAAAGCGATTGATAGTTATTGGTTTCCAGCTTGAAAGACCGAGTTTGGCCCGGCTCGCTGCTGGATTGCCAATTAAGCGTAATGGAAGGGTGGGGCAATTCACTACTGAGATTTTGTAACGCTAATTGGAAGTAAGCGAATTGTTTGGCCTCAAAGTGTCTTTGGGGGAATGTAAGAGCGATTACCCCGTTCTCGTCGAGTGCGATGGATTGTGGGTTAACCTCGTCGCCGGGTGTTATTTCCCAATGCAGGCTGCTACCGGCCGGCCGACCAACGTCTGGCGGCAAAAAAAGCAGATAAAGTGTGACCACAACCGCCGCGAATCCGAGCAGCAGTGATAATCCCGTTATTCTCAACATGAAATTAGTCTAAGTTATCCTATTCTCGCTTTAGACTAATAAAAAGCAAAGAAAACGGCAAATGATGAATTGATTGCCCGTATCAGAACAATATTACCAG
>JBGCFE010000166.1:0-22912 GCA_045106775.1 Halioglobus sp. | reverse complement strand
TGATAGGCCTGAGCAATTGAATCAGTGCCTCCCAGATTGCTGAAAGATAGCGCCAACACCCGCAAACTATCTTCCACTAATTCCCGCTGTGCCCGCGGTAGATCAACGCCCTCTATGTCTCCCCTTAGATGGTGATCAAGGCTTTTTGTAAACGGTTCAATAGCATCAGCAAAGCGATCCTGCTTAAAACGCGACCAACCCTGCATATACAGGCCCCGCGTGTAAAAAGGAGTGTCTGAACCGAAATCTACAACCTGTGCGTACAACGCCTCCGACGACGCGTAATTCGCGTTGGCAAAATGCCGCTCTGCCAGACGAAAGCTTGCCTCGGCAATGTACGGCGAATCGGGGTTGGCCTGCTTCAGCGCGCTCAGCGTCTGCATCGACCGCTGCGTGTCACCGCGCAAGTCATAAGCTTTGGATAACTGATAGGCAATTGTGTCTCGCGCTGGGTAGTCGGGGTTTTCACGTAGAAGTTTTTCATAGGCCGCAATCGCCGGGCCAAGTAGTGCCTGTTTGTTAACGCCTTCGGCCATGCCCTCCTCACCCACTAGCATTTCAATATCGGCAAGCCGGTGGAGTATTTCAAGACGTGTCTGCGGATCATCCTGATACCCAAGGACGTCGCGATAAATTGCAGCCAGTTCTTCCAGCGCAAGCCTGGGCACTGGCGTTTCCACACTGGCCAGCTCAATCGGTTCAAGATCAGCCAACGTTGGCCCAGAGGAGAGATCTTGATTCCATCCGCCCCAACCACCGCAGCCGCCGCACAGAGTCAGTAAGAACACGACAATGTAAGTGTGAAACCGCATCATTGTGCCGCACCAATTCGCGCGTCTGTGGCCGGCAGAGTTCTCGCCGCCCTGTCGTACAATCTCGCCGTTGCCAAGCCACTTTGACCTAGCGCACGCTGCATCTGCCGTGCCTGCTCCGACAACGCAAACACGGCCAGCTGACGTATACCTTGCTCTGATTCTCCCAACGCACCTTCAATACTGGCTAGGTGCGCAACGACACTCTCGTCCATCGCATTAATCCTAGGCAGGAAGGTCTGGTTGGTTCGCTGTGCAATAGCGCTGTTTACCTGTGCCAGTGCGATTTTGGTGTCATCAACAAGTGCCTTCAGCTCACGTAGGCTTTTGCGTGCTTGCCACTGCCGAGCCACTAACGCTTCGCTGTCTTCCCATTGCATCACACCCCTTAAAAAAGCCAAGCGAGCGATTTTTTCAGGCTGCTCGAGCTCAGTGGCTGCTGCCAATGCTCTATCGAGACGCTGCCATCGGGCCTGACTTTTCACCTCGGCAAAAGCACGGCCATCTGCAGATGCCTCGGCTTCAACAAACGTTGCCTCAAGTATTCGATACTCATCATTCAAAACTTGAGAGCGCTGCATAAGCGCCTGCTGGGTGTTGTGACTGCGCACTTGCGCCCACACAGTTTGCTGATGCGAATCAACTTCGCGCAACACCAATAGGCGCTCCTTCGCTATCAGCATCCTTCTGCGCATTTCATAGAGGTCACGCAGCTCACGCAGGGCCACCTGAAAACTATGACGCGTCACAAGAAATTGAAGATAGGGTGCAAACTCACTCTCTGGCAGAATGTCGCCGGCGTAGACCCAACTCATTGAACCCTGCGTTTCGCTGACTTCCGCTGCACTCTCATGCGTAGTGGCTGGAGAGTCCGACAGCCCCAGCAAAGCGCTTACCGGTTGCGTTTCAAAAGCTTTCAACGCAGCATTCAGGCCTTCCAACTGCTGGGCGTAAATTGATGACGCCGCCCTATACTGCTCGAGCGCAACAGATGACCGGCCCAACGCCTCGTACGCATAAGGTATCGCCAGCAGGCTCTCTCTAGCGCTTGGATTCAGCATTGATCTACTCGACAAAGGCTTCCAGGCGCTAAGCGCTCCTAAGTAGTCGTTTTCTTCCACTGCGGCCCAGCCATAACCAAGCAAAGCATTTTCAGCGGCCGCGCCATTGAGACCAATTTTTTCGAAGGAACGACGCGCCTCACCGGGCTTATCCGCAGCAAGATAGGCATATCCAGCCGCACTTTGCGCTCGCTCATACAGCGCCAGGTTTTCTGGCGAACGCAGTGGCATGTCATCGAATCGTTCAAAATGTGTTTCTGCCGCGGCCCAAAGCCCCTGTCCTGCCAGCGTGGCGCCGGCATTGTAGTGAAGGTAATAGCGCCATTTCGAATCTTTGGGCAAAGAGTAAAGCATCGCTAGCGCCTGCTCTGACTTTCCCTTACCCAGCAGAGCTGTAGCTTCGAGGTAACGGGATTCTTCAGAAAGATCTCCGTCGTAACTTTCATCCATTGCAGACAGCGCCTCTAGTGCGCGCTCTATCTCTCCCCTCTGCCACGCTACTTTACCCAGATAGAACCAGGCGCGGCTGCGATCAATATGATCTGGCGCGCTTTCCAGTTCCAAACTGAAAATCGATTCCGCCTGCTGATCCATGCCATAGGATAAAGACATTCCTCCGCGCAGGAGCTCGGCGCCTGACGCATGCGGCCCGAGCGTGTTTTTTTTCTGCCCCACCATGAGCTCGGTCATCGCGTCAAAATAGTGGTTTTGGTAGAAATGGAACAGGCTCGCGCCGTAGCGCAGCGACTCGACCGACTCCGCAGCTTTAACAGCACTGCTCGACAAAATCAGCTGCCAAAAAAGCAATCCACTTAGCATAAAAGCGGTGTTTATCGAGGGGCGAGCCTGCCGCCGGTTGTGAAGCGTAAACAACACCCAATCACCATTCCTTAATGGCAAACGTGGGCTGATGCATAGCTTCTGAATCTACAATTTTTAGTTCCAGGTGTTTTGGCCCCTTTTGCTTGTCCACCGTTAACGTCGTGGCGCGACGATAATCCCTACCCTGCGGGCCTTTGCCCGTGAACACTGCAACAACCTCGTGCGACCCGGCTTTCAAATTGCCTAAATGCAAACGGTGAACGCCACCTTTGTGCAACGCGTCTAGTTGCCGTGCCGTGTAGAGGTAATGGCTTACCACCTCTCCGTTTACCGTTAATTTAACCGAATCTAAGGCAAAGAAATGGCCTACATCCACTGAGACGAACACAGCAAATTGAGTGTTGTCGGGAAACAACAGTTCTTCTTCCAAGACAAAGAGATCACGGTTGAGCTCAAGTGTTTTCGCCTTGATAGCCTGAATTTGTGCGTTGATGGATTGATCACTCTGGAGCACGTCAGCTGCAGAAACGCCTGGCGAGAAATAAGTAAACAGCAGGATCAAAACGCCGCATAACGCGACCTTGGCGGCGTAGCGCAAGCCAGTTGCGTAGCCGTTGGTATCTACCAGCGCCGCCATTTTGTTGTGGTTTTCATTACTGTTATTGTCCATTCAAACTAGCACTCCACCATTGATGCTCGCTAACGGCGCAAAAGCGGTGTATCGATCACGGTTACTCGCGGCTCCCAGCCCGTGACCCGGGAAAAACCCAGGCTCAGCAAACAGGTTCTGCTGCCCGTGCAGCGCCAGGTAATTCAAAATAACCATTTCAACATTGAGATTGACGTTATTGGCCGCCGGGCTAGAGGATGTATCGACCGATGCGTCTGCTCTCATCCAACCTAACTGTTGATGCCGAGCAGTGTCGCCGGCGATGTCCAGTAGAGCGGGAGCACCCGCAGGGTCATACACCAGGAAGAACGAAGCCGCAGTCGATGAGTTATCGCCACTCCATACCCCTTTACCCACCCCATTTACCATTTCGATCGTGCCGTCGCTAACAACCGAGCCATCGCTAAATACATACACCATTAGCGGCGTAGCAGTTCGACGCGCATAATCAAGGCAAGCACCAATGCAACGCCCTGCCCGCAAGTCACGCTCTTCACCGGTGCGCCTGTCACCGGTGTGATAGTCATATCCTCCCATCTCTATCGTCCCGGCCCCAGCGATACCATCAACCACAAGCTTCATCACAGAAGCTGCCTTTTGAAATTCGCGATCGCCGGCTAGTTCTTCTGCCGTAAATATCCCTCCCGGGCCCGCTATTGCTGGATCACTCGTTGGATCTAGCGCATCAGGTTCAGAGAATTTCTCTAACGTGTCTGCACTGCGCAAATACTCGCAACTGAGCCTTTCTTTCAAGCGCTGATCTTCAGTGCTGGGGTTGGCAATGCCAGTGTTCACCAGGTCTAACTTAAAATCAGAGATCCGCTTCATAGACTCCATCACTGACACAATATCTTCAGGGTCGTCTAACAACAGATTGAGATCGCCCACGTCTACCAGGCCACTTGCATCTGATGGACGGTCGACTTTTGTTGGGCGCACCTCTGGGTCAATCATCATCGCCGGCGCCATTGAGTTTCCGCCTGAATCGGAATTCTCTGAACCGATCAATTGCAGTATCTGGCCACGCAGCCCAGCACGGTAAATGCCATACATCGGGTTATGGGGATTGTTACCGGTGTCATTTTCAGACCGGCCGGGAATAACCGCTCCGTTGACGAAGCCGGAAGTCGCACTGGCCTTTTCCAGAATGCCGCGCAGCATGGCACTGTCACTGTGAAACAGCAGACCTAAAGAATCATTGGTAAAGTCGCCAGTAGGCGATTGGGCATTGGCGCCAAACGGAAGTATATCGCCGGGCAAACCCAGCCTTGAGTAACCCTCAGTGCTGAGTGCATCGCGTTGCCCGCCGGGGCCACCCACAATCACGTTCGAACCCGCAATATTGGCGCCGCCAGCAAGATCAAAACAGATAAAGGGAATTTTACGGCCGGCGACTGTACCCAAATCGCAGGCGCTGTAATTAGTGAACGCAGAATCAAGCAAGTTTGGAGAAATAGCCTGTGCGCGTGTGCCCATAAGTGAATACGCAGAGGTACCCAGCAAGGTGGCACAGCCAGCACGAAAGCCCTGTGAAATAAACTCGCGCCTATTCATTGGTCTACGGTGATCCGGATGGCGCAACGCATCATCCAGGCCAAGGAATGCCTTACGTGACTTACCTCGCCTAGTCATAAACAACACTCCTCATCGCTTTTACTGCTTTACTTCGCATCACATGTCACTCACTTCATTTACTTCAGCAGTACTACAGCGCTACCAAACACCGCCGTACACGCTGCTTTCACCACATCCGCTGTTCTAGACGCCGGGCAAACAGCATTGTTCTCACAATAAATCAGCCCGTCACGCTTGGTATGAGCCGCAGGGTTCGGATCACTTATCCAGCTGCCGTTCACATTGATGTAGGGTTTTAAATCACGGTCGTCGGTAATGAGTAATTCGATTTCGTCGAGCATGGCATTGCGAACAGATTCGCTGAACAAACCGCTATTAATCGCGCGATCAATAAGTGGCGCTGCAACATGCGCTCGCCATTCAATGCTGGCATCGGCCACGGGAGCTGAAAAATTGAAGGTTGGCGGCGCTGGAAATAATTGTTCGCGCAAAGCAACGTCCTGCACCAACGCATCACAATAGGCAGCGGCTAGCTGCGTGGCTGCCATTTGATGCGACGCGCTGTAGGCGTTGAAATCAGCAACCGATGGAAGCGCGCGCCGAACTAGCGCAAAAGTTTCGCCCACAGTCTTGCCGGTAACCTGACTCACATCACTACTGGCAACGGGTACGCCCGTCAGTGCTGACAGCGATGCATTGATCTCATCAAAGGTCCGCATACCCACTTCAGGCGCAGATACACCACTGTTAATGTGAAAAAACGACTGTCTACGGCGAGACTCGCCATCACCAATAGAACCTTCAACCGCGTCAAAGGAAAGGAAAAACACGTCTTGATCTGCGCCGTTCTCTAACGCTATCACCGTACCGGCCGGTGACAATGTTTGAAGAACGCCTGAAGCAGCGGTGTTCACCTGCGCGTCGACGTTTACGAACGCTTGCCCAACTTCTGCGAGTTTGCCGTTAATACCAAGGCGTACACCGGCCAGATTGAAATCGACAGTACCGCCATCAGGGTTGATGTTGACGAAGAATGGCTTGTTAAAAAGATAACTGGCCTCATCAAACTGGCTGACCTCGAACACAACGTAGCAGTAGTTTGTGCGCTCTTGCCCAGACATCACATGGCATAGACCTTCTCGATCCAGCAGCTCAGACACACTGAACATCAAAAAGAATTTCTGCCCAACACCCACGTCATAGTTCTGTTCAATTTGTTCTTGCGAAAGGGCTCGGTTATGAATCGCCACCAAGCGCAGCGCACCTGCCCACGGGTTAGCGCCGGAGGTTGTATTACCAAGCACTACAGCAAAGGATTCATTCCAACTATTGAGTAACCCGCCACCAATAGGGTCATCGTCGCCGCTGAATTGACCGTTTACGTATATTCTTCTGCCGCGCACCGGGTCAAATGTAACTACCACGTGCTGCAGGGTAGCCTGCGCCAATTCCGCATTGTCACCGGTACTCAAAGGCGGCTCTCCGCCATTGTTGTCATCAGTGACTGAGCTACGGGTGTATGCCAAATAGTTGTAGAGGCTTTGGCTTACGAGAAAATTGCGACTTTGGGGGCCGCCCGCATAGCCTACGATCCACGCTTCTTCCTGCGTCACGTTCGCTGGGGCAACCCAGGCTTCAATACTGTATTCACCACTGCCGCTGATGCGTTCAAACAATTTTGCGCTGGCATTCGCACCGCCCTGAGCTTTACCGTTGGTAAAGCGAACACCCCAGCCGGAAAGCCAGCTGTATTCTCCAGACAGCGTTAACGGTATTTCTGGCTGCACGCCGCTGGTATCGGCAGTGACAGTGCCGCTGCCTTCACGAAACTCCCACTTAGCAACGACATCGCCTTCTACTCTGCCGCCTGTGTTCGCTTCTACGCCATCTTCTGCCAGCACCTGCGCAGTACTGGTAATTAGCTGGCTGTTAACTTGTGTGGGCGGTACTGCATCGGACAACATGGAAATCGCCGACTGCAAAGTTTGCGCGTTGCTGTCACAGTCGCTCCAGCAATTGTGGCTATCTGGCGACATCCGTTGAACGAGCCGCGACCTTGCCGGCGACACAAGGTCTACCGTACCACGCAAGGCTGCATACGCTATATCAATATCACCACTGGCCAGATAAGGCACCTGAGGAATCGCCGCCGAGTCAGAATGGCAATCTGAGCAGTAGCGCGTTAAGAGCTCCATTAACTCGCCAGACGCATTTAGATCCAACCCCAGGTCAAGCACATCGCTATAACTGGGTGGCAGCACACGGGTTGCGCCAGGCGCATAAGCTCTGCGGGGCGTAAGCTGCACTGTCGAAATCGATGACTGCTCTGATTCCGCCCAACGTTCGACATAGCCCTGCACAGTAGCCGCGCAGGCCGCATCCTGACCCGGCGCCAACCAACAGTTATGCCCATTGGCTACGCGCGTCACAACCGATGACGACGAAGGGTCATCCAGATTGACAACGCTGCGCGCCGCTTGCCACGCTTGGTTCACATTACTTTGATCAACAAACGCAGGGGTACCTGTTTTACCCGGGGTGTGGCACTCACCGCAGCGATTGTCTTCAACCAAGGGGTCATAGAACGAAAGCTTGAAGTTCTGAATTTCATCACTGGCTGGCGCTGGCCCTGAATAAGAAAAGCTGCCGCTGCCAGTGGGCTCGTTCACGTTAACCTGTCTTTCACTTGCGCCACCACCACTTCCCTGGCTGCAGGCGGCGAGTGTAGAAACCAATAGCGCGGCGAATGTACCGACGAGAGAGAGCTTCGGGATGGAAAATACCAAGTTCAACTTCATTACCAACCCCTTCATAAGTCACCCACGCAATAGCTGGCAACTTCAGCAAACACCTGTTTCATATTGAATGTCGTGTTGAACGTATTCACGGCGCCATCAACAGCGGCGGTGTCACTGGTCATTGCTACGGGGTCTCGTAGGCAAACCGACTTAAAGGCTTTTTCAACCTGACAGTAAGAAAAGGCCTCGGTATCAGCCAGTTCGCGCCCTAATGAAGCGGCTCCGTCGCCCTCTGCATACGCGGGGTTGCGCGCCATATCCACTGCGCCGTCGTTACCTGCCGTGCCACGCCAGCCAACGCGCGAGGTGTTCTCGCCTAAACGCCAATAATTTGTCCAATGATCGTTTGATGTGACATAGCCCGGCGCGAAGGTGGCGGAATTGATACCGTATTTACGCTGCACCTGGCCGGGTGTGTACACCATCTGACCCAAGTCTTTACGGGCTTCAAGCTCGAGATTAGGTGCTTCTTCTGCACTGGGGTAAGGAAAGTCATAAAACGCAAACGCCTGCGCTAACGGATCCATTCCAGCGTGGCAGCTTACACAGCCATTTAGAAACAGGGTGCTATCACCGCCAGGGCTACGCGAGACATCCTGCCGAATACGATCACTGGGCGCAGAGGAATCTTTCAGTTGCTCCAAATCCATACAAAGATGATTTAGCAACGTGAAGCGCAACATCGCGCGGTTTGTACCGTCTACATAAAACGATCTCGCAGCTGCTCGGGTGGACATAACACCCGCTACTGCCTGTGCGGGTAAATTCATGGCAGCAGTTTGTGTACCGCGAACGAGCACGCTTGAGTCTCCAAGATTCGCACCTGAGCGCTCAAGGGCTTCAAAATGTGTATTGTCGGCGCCAGTGTAGGCCGGGAGTGTTGAGCCAGAGCCCGTATAAAGAATGTCACCTGAGAGAATTTCTCGAAAATCACCTTCATCTCGAACTAGCCCTATCACCATCGCGCTGTAATCATTCAATGGCGCAAAGACATCCTGAGACTCGTTCGTCCAGGGGCTTACCCAGTTCTTCAGCACAACAGTATAGAAATCACCTGTCGCAGTAACGCCAGGTGCACCATCGATGGCATAGAGAGCCGCAGTAACGCGGCCCTGTGGCCCGTCGATAACAGACTCCATCGCACTTAACATTTCCTCACTGGGAGGAACGCCGGTGAGTCTGTCGTGCAGTGTCTTTGCTTGTTCGCGCGGGCCTGCTTGCGCTGTTAACGCAAACGAAAACCACAACGCGCACGAGAATGCGAAACCTCTACCCATAATTGCATAACCTTTATAACGGCTATTTATTTGGGGGAACGACGCTTCGAATGGCTAGCTATGCATGCTTGACGAGAAATGCACGAGAGCTCTGAGCGAAACACGCAGCTTCAGGTTACTGCGTTCATGTTGTATCCCTGTGTCATGTGCAGCTTTGCAAAGGCACTCACCACTAGGCAAGAGCTATTTCGTAAAAGCCGTATTTTTTAACTAACTGAGTGGTAGGTTTTCGCAACGCATGCGTGAATTTCGGCCAAAGTTTTTTTATTCCAATATTGTATTCACACCATGCAAGTTTTATTTGCGGTTTTCGCGAGTTTTTCAGTGCTTTTGTGTTTCGAGGTCAGTCTTGGCAATTTGCCCTATTTTGCTGCATTGGCACTATACGATTCAAAATTGCTTTGCAAAGCTAGTCGACTATGAAACCTCGAAACTTTTTTTCCGTTTGCATCCATTGCCGTACTGCTGCGTTTGTCGCAATTTGGATACAACTTTTTTTGATCGGTTGCGGCGGTGGGGGCACCGATGGCAATGTGACACTCACTACAAATGAACAGGGGCAAGACCCCGTTGTTGTCGAAGTGCCAATAGCCTATATCCGCAGGCCGGCGCCAGTAGAGCCAAACGACTTGCGCGATCCTCTAACGTTCACACCAGGCGCAAGACTCTTCATAAGGGAGCGTTCTGCTACCAGCGCACAAGACAAAGAGTTAACTCAAGCGATTGTTGAAATCGTAGCCGCTGAACTGTCCAGCGATGAAGAAAATGTTGAAGACATTGAAATCGCACTCGATGTAAAAGACTTGGAAAGTTCCTTTGACGGAAACACTTTGATTTTTTCTGCAAGAGCCGTCAGGCAGCCTGTCGACGACAACCTTGAAAACACAACATGGAATTTATGGACCTACGATTTCGAGCAGGACACCGTGCAGTACGTAATACCTTCGCGCATCAAACGTAACGAAGGCGTCGAAAGTGGCGGTGGTCAAGACCTTGCACCCAGCTTCCTCCCCGACGATCGAATCGTGTTTAGCTCAACGCGCCAAGTGACGAGTCAGGCCCGGCTATTGAACGAGGGCCGCGCACAGTTGTTCGCAGCGCTCGATGAAGATCGCGATGACCCAGCGGCGGTTCTGCACATTTACGACCCGCAGCAGCGTGGCGATGAGTTCCAACAAATCTCCTTCAACTTAAGCCACGATCTTGACCCATTAGTCCTGACGTCTGGCGAAATCGTATTCAGCCGATGGAACAACACGGCTACAGACCACGTCAGCCTATTTAGAATTAATCCCGACGGCCTTGGTTTCACGCCGCTGTACGGCTTCCACAGTGCTGGCTCTGGTACGGACGGCGCCAACATTACGTTTTCACAGCCCCGTGAACTTGATGACGGGCGACTTGCCAGCATCGCCAAGCCGTTTTCATCTGATTCGCTCGGCGGTGAAATCGTTGTCATTGATACAGCCACTTACGCTGAGTTCGAACAGCCCAATTGGCAAAACCTGGGAGCAGCCGGCCCGGGGCACACACCATTGACAGACACCGATATACGTACCAATGGTGGCCTTTCCCCCGGCGGACAATTTGGCTCGGTATACGCATTGCGCGATGGTACCGGAAGGCTTTTAGTGACCTGGAGCGACTGCCGAATATTCGACGAAGATGCAGCGCCCGATGAAACACCCAGAATACTGCCCTGCTCCCTGCAGCCCGAAAACGAAAACATCGCGCCACCTCTGTATGGCGGCTGGGTATATAACCCTACCGATGGTACCCAGCGACCGGTTGTCATTCCCGAAGATGGTTCCATTGTGACAGAGCTGATCGCTGCAGAAGCGCGCGATTTTTCAGACCTAATAGGCCGGCCAGATAATTTTAATACAGCATTAGCACAGCAATCCCAAGGTTTACTGCGCATAGACTCAGTCTATGACTTTGATGGCGAGGACCGCTCGCCAGCGGGTATCGCCGCACATGCCACACCGGGTAGCGCACCCCATACCGCCAGGCCTGCGCGCTTTCTACGCTTGATACAGCCCGTGCCAATCCCTGATCGCGACGTATTCGAAATACCCGGCTACGCGGCAGGCGTTAGAGGCGGTAATAATTTCCGCGAAATTTTGGGCTATACGCCGATAGAACCCGATGGCTCGGTCACGTTAACGGTACCTGCCAACCGCCCCTTTAGTTTTAGCATTTTGGACGACAGAGGCAGACGTACCAGCGCAACACACCGCTACTGGCTGCAAGTGGGCGCAGGCGAAACAGTGCACTGCACAGGCTGTCACGACCACTCCACCGGACTGCCCCATGGAGCAACGGAGCAAACGCGAGCACCGTCCTCCAACCCTGGCGCAATCTCCCTACCAGGCGCGCTGGGTTTCACGTCTTCACGCAACGATGAACTATTTGCAACGCAAAGTGGTGAGACAATGGCGCAGGTGTGGGACTTTCACCGCCCTGCAGATAACCCAACGGCAAGCGAGCGCCCCCTACTTCTCACACCTCAGTATGAAGACGAATGGCAC
Source organism: Halioglobus sp. (assembly GCA_045106775.1). Classification (GTDB taxonomy): domain Bacteria; phylum Pseudomonadota; class Gammaproteobacteria; order Pseudomonadales; family Halieaceae; genus Marimicrobium. The sequence continues at coordinate 11,366 of JBGCFE010000166.1, read as the reverse complement.
GCAGCTGACATTACACCAGACGCAGCAATACTCGATCGGCAATATGAAGACTGGGCAGACATTCCGTTGGAGCGATCAATTGTCGTCAACAATTTCGACCCACAACAACCGGCGCGCATTGTCATTAACTATATCGATCACATACAACCCATCTGGGAGCGTGTGCGCGAGGCACGGTTAAACAGTGACGATGTCGCTGTCGACACCTGCGTCGGCTGCCATAACACTGCCGCCAACACACTTGTACCCGCAGGCCAGCTCGATTTGACGAGCGAACCTTCTGATATTGACCCAGACCATTATCGTTCCTATCGCGAGCTGCTGTCGCAAGATCAGGAACAGTGGATTAGCGTAGACGATGCCTTAACCGATAGACAGCGCGTCTGCACTGATCTAAATGAGGAAGGCGAAGAAATCATTACCACGATCACTTTGGCTATCGGCCCTGCAGCAAGCGCAGGCTTTGCTAATGGCAGTAATCGATTTTTCAACTGTTTTGAAGGCGGTACATGCGGCAGGCCCGCGTCTCCCACGTTACCAGACAATTGCACCGAAGAGGGAGGCACTGCAGTTCCTGCAACGCAAAACACCGTTGATCACGCAGGACTACTTTCAGAGCCAGAACTACACCTGATCTCTGAATGGCTTGATATTGGCGCACAGTATTTTAACAACCCCTTTGACGCACGGCTGATAGAAGAATGAAAAATACCCCAGCCCCCGGGAAGCGAGCTGTGGCATTCAACGCTGCGCGCAACGGTATCGTCAAAAAAATTGGCGTAGTCGTATGCACTGCGTTGTTCATGGCAAACCTGCTTGGACTAACTGCTCGAGCGGACGATGAGGTTTCTTCTGTCGTAGCCGAAGCCTATATAGAAATGCGCACACAACCCGGCAGAGGCTACCCCATTTTCTACATTGCAGAACGCGGAGAAACCATTGAGCTCTTGAAACGACGCACCGACTGGATAAAGGTGCGCACCCAGCGCGGCGTGGAGGGCTGGGCACATGTAGATGATGTGGGCATTACCACCGACAGCAACGCACAAGAACTGGCCAGCGTTAACCCCAGCTTTCGAAGCCCCAACTTTGAAGGCTATACCAACCGCTCCTACGAGGTCGGGATACTACTGGGTGACTATGACAATACGGATGCAATAGCTGGATATCTTGGCTGGCATTTCACCCGCAACCTTTCATTAGAGTTAGAGGCGTCTGAAAACTTTGGCGACGCTTCCGATGGCAGAATGGTGACGCTAAATGTTGTTCACCAGCTATTTCCAAATTGGCGTTACTCGCCTTTTGTGAGCCTGGGCGGCGGTGTTCGAGAAACGAACCCGCGGGCAACACTAGTCTCCACACCGGATAGAACAGACAACACCGCTGCAGTAGGCGCCGGCGTTCGAATCTATTTGCACCACCGCATGTTTTTACGCCTGCAATACAAACACTATGTTGTGATGACTGATCGCGACGACGACGAAGAGGTAGGAGAATGGAAACTTGGCATAAGCGCATATTTTTAGCGGGTCTGTGCCTGTTCACGATAGTACCGCCAGTGAACGCACAGGAACCTGAGAATAACGGACAGGTGATTACGCCCGATATTGAAAGGCGCCCCATTTCCACCGACGCTATTGATACCGAAGATTTCGAAATCGGTGCCTACGTAGGCATGCTCAGCATCGCCGATTTTAACAGCGAAGTCGTCTACGGCGCCCGCGCTGCGTGGCATATCAGCGAAGACTTTTTTCTCGAAGCAACCTATGGTCAGGCACAAGCGGATCTGACGAGCTTCGAAAAGCTCAGCGGAAGCTCACCGCTCTTTGAAGACGCCGAGCGCGACTTCAAGTACTACAACTTGTCAGTGGGCTGGAATGCCCTGCCCGGCGAGATATTTCTGTTCGGGGGTAATGCGTTCAAGTCGGATCTTTTCTTTGTACTGGGCGGCGGCAGCACCGATTTTCTGGGCGACAAATGGTTCACAGTTACCGCAGGCGCAGGCTATCGGCTGCTACTCACGGATTGGTTAACCTGGCGAATTGATGTTCGCGACCACCTGTTTGACCGAGATACCTTTGGCGAGGACGAAACAACACACAACATTGAAGTGACCACCGGCTTTACGGTGTTCTTTTAGACGAACAGCGCAAGGGAGAGGGATAAATGATACGCAGGATTGCAGCAACAGTACTGGCGACAGCAGCGCTATTAGCCCCCCATTCGGTTTGGGCTGAAGAGGCGACAGCAGCACCTGACTTCACGCTGAAAAGCAGAAGCGGTGAGAATATTCGCTTGAGTGAACACAAAGGCGACGTTGTTTTAGTGAATTTCTGGGCATCCTGGTGCGGCCCGTGTCGCCAGGAAATGCCTCATTTGGATACGCTAAACGACAAATACACAGATCTTGGCTTTACCGTTATGGGCATTAATCTCGACGCCGTTCCAGGCGAGGCCGACAAGGTGCTGAAGGATATACCGGTTGATTTCACCATTCTGTTTGACCCAGACAACAGTGCTAGCCAAGCCTACGGGGTTGATTCTATGCCCTATACAGTACTGGTAAATCGCGATGGCGAGGTGAAACACGTTCACCGCGGGTATCGGCCAGGCTTCGAAGAAAAATATGAACAGGAAATTCGCGCACTGGTGAAGGAGTAGATCCGCTATGTTCACATCATTCATTCGAGTAGCTGCGATCGCTGCAACGATGTTAGTAATAACAGGCTGCGGCATCCAACCCTGGGTCAAACCCTATGAGCGGCAGAATCTAGCCGATCCCATCATGAGCTTTGACAGAACACCCATCGCCTCTGGTTACACTCACCACGTGTACCAGGCGAGAGAAGGCGCGCGCGGGGCCGAAGGCGGCGGAGGTGGCGGCTGTGGTTGCAACTAGACCAAGGCGGTTTCCATTGAGGCAATTACCAGCTGCGCTATGTGGCGTTTTCGCCATTTCAGTGTCTTTGCAGGCCGCGGTGCTGCCCGAAGAACGCGCTGACGCCATGTACCATAGCTATAGTGGTGGCGGCATCACCGTTGACGGGCCTTCGGTACTGGTGCGTAAAAACTTCAAAGAAACGGTATCGGTTAGCGCAAATTACTATGTCGATAACGTAAGCAGCGCATCGATCGACGTTTTAGCCAGCGGCGCTTCCAAATACACAGAAAAACGCACTGAGTATTCTCTGGCGGGCCAGTATCTTTATGACAAGAGTATTGTAAGCGCCGGTTACACCAACAGTTCAGAGAGTGACTACACCGCTGACACCTACTTCTTCAACATCAGCCAGGATTTCTTTGGTGATCTGACCACAGTGACACTGGGCTACACACTGGGGCAAGACGAAGTAGAGCAAAACGGTAACGACGAATTTGCAGAAGACATTGATCGTCACAATTTCCGTTTTGGCGTGACCCAGGTAGCCACTCCCAATCTTATTATTGGTCTGGATTACGAGCTCATCACCGACGAGGGTTACCTCAACAACCCTTACCGAAGTTACCGATACCTGATAAACCCGTTGGATCCCTCAGCCGGATATCAATTCTCTCAGGAAGTGTACCCAGACACACGCACCAGTGATGCGGCGGCACTGCGCTTTCTCTACTACCTCAAAGGCCGGCAGACACTCGGTGGCAGCTATCGATACTTTACTGACGACTGGGGGATAGACGCACATACCGCATCTCTTAGCTACACGCGTGTAGTGAAAGACAATTGGATTCTAGAGGCGCGATACCGATACCATCAGCAGGGAGCAGCCGATTTTTACAGCGATTTGTTTACCTTCGAAGCGCAGGATGAGAACGATTGGCGCGCACGGGATAAAGAGCTCAGTGACTTTAACAACCATACACTTTCGCTTTATGTCAGCTACGAAAGAGAAGTGCCGTATCGCTTGATCGATAAAACAGGCATCACGTTGCAATGGGATCACATCTGGTTTGAGTACGATAACTTTACTGATTTGCGCGTTGATTCTGCTGTAGCTGGCGATGAGCCTACCTATAGCTTCGAGGCAGATGTCATTAAGTTGGTTTGGACGCTTTGGTACTAGGACTTAAGTAATAGAGAATTAGTTGGAGCAGTTGCTGAGCGGGCACTTCGATTCCGGCCCGGAGTGGATAAGCTCTCCTGGCTCAGCGGGCTGAGATATTCGCTTGGAGAGCTTATCCACTCCGGGCCTTGGTATGCACTTTGACGAGGAAGCGACACGCATCCCTCTATCCTTTGAGTAATGATTAGCCATTTACGATATCGAATCGTCAGCATTGAAGCAGACGAAAGCGAGCGCGTTTAGCTTTGTGTCGAGTATCTCAGCCTTCCGAGAAAGCAAAGTTAAACGCGCTCGTTTTCGTCGGGATGTACAGACACACTTGAAATAATCCAAAGTGCCATGACCTTTACATCGCCCATGCTAAACCTACGGGCTCAGCAACAACTCCTCCGAATAATGCAGCTCCCCCACACTATCAATAATAATCGCATCCACCCCAGATAACCGATTAACCAGCGCAAGCCCACGCTCAACACCCAACACAAAAACCGTGGTCGACAGCGCATCACTCTCCATCGCAGTCGGCGCCAGTATGCTGGCACTGCGCACTTTACCCGCGGAATGCCCTGTTTTCGGATCGAGAATATGATGGTAGCGCTTGCCGTTTAGTTTAAAAAAGCGCTCGTAGTCGCCCGAGGTAGAAATAGCGGTATTTTCAAGGGGAATGAGCACCGCATATTCGCCAGCTTTACGCGGATGACGAATACCCACGGTGCGAGGCCGATCGCCCATGTCACCCAGAATACGACTGTCGCCACCGGCTGTCACAACAGCAGCCTGAACATGCTCAGCCTTCAATAAGGCTATGCCGGCGTCAACCGCGTAACCCTTGGCAATACCGCCAAGATCAATCTGCATGCCGGGTTTTTCAAACTTAATTTGCCGCGTTACGGGTATGAGCCGTATTGAGCGATAATCGATACTGGATTTTGCAGCATCGATGACTTCATCCGTGGGCCGCACCGCTTCGCGGTAATCGAAATGCTGGCCAACCGCGGCGAACGACACATCGAAGGCTCCGTCACTCAAACGCGAGTAATGCAACGCTCGCTCCAGCACGGTAAATATTTCTCGCGTAGTGCTTACGCTTCGCCGCCCTGCTTCGCGGTTTATGCGCGCAAGCTCACTGGCTTCGTTCCACGGATTCATCATGAGGTCGAGGCGCTGCACTTCAGCAAACACGGATTCGATGAGCGCCGCCGCATCGCGGGCATTCTCATGCCACAGCTCTACGCTAACCTCGGTACCCATTAGGTGGCGTGACTGTTCATGCCATTCTGCCGAGGCTGGAATCACCACAAGCTGCAGCACGGATATCAGCCACGCAGCATTGAGCCACCCCACGGATATAGCCTTTATTCGCATAGTTTCTCCAAAGAGCTGATGCCGATATCGCATACCAACACTTGGTGCAATGGGCACCAATCGGCCAAGCGGTCTTGACCGCCAGAGACGCGTTTGCGATGCTCTCACCAGATTCTACGGGCAGTTCTGACGACCTGTCGCCCGCTTCGTGCAAAACCACCAAAATAAAGGCCCAAACCATGTCGATTGACACACTAAAGCCACTGCTGGGGCTCGTTCTCGCCGTTCTTTTCACTGCCGGCTGCTCAGATGGCAGCGACAACTTCACTGTATCCAAGTTGGGAGGCTGCTCAGACACCAACACCTGTGTTTCAAACCCACCACTGGAACTGAATGCTGCAAGGCCAGCAAATGTACACATTCCAGCGGATTACAACACCGCTACCCGCTACCCTCTGGTCATCGTCCTACATGGCTTTGGTGCCAGTGGATTTATACAATCTCTATACTTTGGCTTGCTGGATCGAGTAGATCCGGGCCAATTCGTGCTGATTGCACCCGATGGCACAGTTAACACTAATGGCAGCCGCTTCTGGAATGCCACGCCTGCCTGTTGTGCGGGCCAAGATCCAGCCCAGCAGGTAGACGACGTAGGCTATATACGCAGCTTGATTTCAGAAGCTGCACAAACCTATAGCATTGATGAAGAGCGTATCGGCCTCATCGGTCACTCGAACGGCGGCTTTATGTCGTTACGTATGGCCTGCGAAGCATCAGAGCTAATATCTTCCGTTGTAAGTCTTGCTGGTTCGACATTTGCCGATGCAGCTAGCTGCGGGCCCGCTGATAATCCCGTGAGCGTTTTAGCTGTTCATGGTGATGACGACGCCACGATCTCCTACGACGGCAGAGAGGGCGAGTTTGGCTTTCCCAGTGCTCCCATCACAACAGAGCGCTTCGCACAGCAGGCTGGCTGCGATATCAACAACCCGCTGACACCACCGGCCATCAACTTGATGGACACCATCGATGGCAACGAAACCACGGTTATCGAATACACAGGCTGCGAGCAAAACAGCGAAGTCACGTTATGGACGATTGTCGATGGTCCCCATATTCCGCTGGTATTTAACGCAGCTGCCCTTGATTCATTCGTCGCATGGCTTGTAAATCACCCACGCACCTAGAAAAAATTGAAAGTAAAAAATTAAAAGGAAACCATTCAACATGACACAGATTGGTACACCGCTATCTTCAACAGCAACACGGGTTTTATTGTGCGGATCAGGCGAGCTTGGGAAGGAAGTTGCCATTGAACTGCAGCGCCTGGGTGCAGAAGTGATCGCGTTAGATCGCTACGATAACGCACCCGCCATGCAGGTTGCGCACCGTAGCTACACAGTATCAATGACCGATGGTGCCGCATTGCGCGCCATTATTGAAAAGGAAAAACCTGACTATATCGTTCCAGAGATCGAAGCGATCGCAACCGATACGTTGGTTGAGCTCGAATCAGAGGGGTTTACGGTTATTCCAACCGCCAGAGCGGCGCAGCTGACTATGAACCGCGAAGGCATTCGCTGCCTTGCAGCAGAAGAACTGGATCTTGCCACCTCGCCTTTCAAATTCGCCGATGACAAAACAGCCTACCTGGCAGCCATTGAAGAGATCGGTCTACCCTGCGTGGTAAAACCCATCATGAGCTCTTCTGGCAAAGGGCAGAGCCTGGTACGCGAAGAGAGTGATATAGAAGCAGCCTGGACATACTCCCAAGCCGGAGGGCGCACCGGAGCCGGACGCGTTATTGTTGAAGGGTTTGTCGACTTTGACTATGAGATCACCCTGCTGACGGTTAGGCATATTAACGGCGTAAGCTACTGCGAGCCCATTGGGCATCGGCAGGAAAACGGCGACTATCAGGAGTCTTGGCAGCCACAGGCTATGTCGGCACTTGCCCTTGAACGCTCTAAAGCAATGGCGGCGAAAGTCACTGAAGCATTGGGTGGCCGTGGCTTGTTTGGTGTGGAACTGTTTATTAAGGGCGACGACGTTTACTTTAGTGAGGTCTCACCGAGGCCACACGACACCGGCATGGTGACACTCATCTCTCAGAACCTGTCTGAATTCGCTCTACACGCACGTGCAATTCTGGGCTTACCCATTCCTGTGATCCGACAGCATGGAGCAGCAGCCTCCAGTGTTTTATTGGTGGCTGGAGATTCAACCACTATGGCGTACGGCAATTTGGAAGCCGCCCTGGCAGACGTTGACACCGACATTCGTCTTTTTGGAAAGCCTGAAGTAGCCGGCCAACGCAGGCTTGGCGTTGCGCTGGCACTTGCTGACGATGTCAATGCAGCGCGCGAAAAAGCCAATCGCGCCAGTGCAGCAATCGACGTCACGCTATAAAACAGTTGCCAAACAGGCTAGCAGTTTCGGGCGATCTTCTCCCGCAGCACTGCTATCGCCTTATTTTGCTCTGACACCTTCATCGCGTTGCCGTTTTCGTCGGTGAGGTAATACATGAGCGGGCCAGTGTCTGTCATCTGCACTTGGGTTACATCTTTCAGTAGGGCTTTGTCTTCGGCGCACTGCGCAAGTCTTTGCTCGTTTTCAAGCGCAAGACGTTCGCTATTGCGTTTCTCTTCCGCCTCCCTGCGTGCCTCCAGCCTTCGCTTAGTAGCCAAGCGCTCATTCGCATACGCCGCCTCTTCCGCAACGGTACGCTGTGTGGGTGTATAGCTATCGCGCAACTCAACAGATTCGGCCTGCGCTGCACTTTTAGAATTTTTAGGTTTGTCACCAAAGTGCACGTTACCCTGCTCGTCGACCCATTTATAAATCTCACTGTGCGCAATGCCCGAGTGCAGCGCCAACACCATCGCTATAGCTAACGCTGCTACCGTGAAACGTGTGCAACGCCAATGCGAGTCGTGATCAATTTGGGGGCCTGAACCCAACTCGACTTCATACGCGTTACACGGCATGGCTATACACTCTTTCAACGCTTAGGGTGTGATGAGATATTTTTCGCCGGTTGCCTGCTTGCCATAAACGGCAATCGCGTCAGCGCCAAGCGCCTGTGCCAAAGTGACTTCTTTGGTGTAGTGGCTGGCAAAGGTTGTCGTAATCTCAGCCGCAACACGTGAGCGCAGCTCCATGCTTTTTTCCATACCCACCTTTTGCAAAAACGGTGTTAACAAAAAGCCACCAATACCCCAGGAGAACCCGAAATTGGGCATGAGTGTTGTGGGGTTACGATCGAGCCGGCCATAAATGTACAACTGCTTGTAGACATCGCTTCCATAACCCTGATAGCCCTCAACACCTCGCATGGCAGCCGCTTCCATGCAGGTCAGTATTTCGCTGCCAAGCGAACCACCGCCAGTAGCGTCAAACGCAATTGTTGCACCGGTTTCGGCCAGTGCATCGGTGAGGTCTGCGCGGAAAGAATCACTGCTGGAATTCACAATATACTTCGCACCAAGCGCCTTCAATATATCTTCTTGCTCTGTTTTTCGAACGATGTTGACCAGATCAACGCCGTCTTTCTGACAGATTCGATTAAGCATCTGACCCAGGTTTGAAGCAGCTGCGGTATGCACTAACGCTGTGTGGTTTTCCATGCGCATGGTCTCGACCATCGCTAGCGACGTCAGCGGATTTACAAAGCAGGATGCTCCCTGTGCCGCGGTTGTGCCCTCCTCCAGCTCCAGGCACATAAACGCGTTAACGCAGCGGTATTGCCCATACATCGCACCACCAATGACACCCACACGCTTGCCCATCAGGCTCTGCGCCATATCCTCGGACCCTGCGCCAATCACGGTGCCCGCTGCTTCATTGCCAACAGGCATAGACTGACCGACTCTACTGGCCACCATGCCCATCAGTTGCGGAGGGATATCGGCGGTAACTACGGGGCGCTCTGCGGTGCCAGTCACTTTAATCGTGCTTAAATCGGCTGGGCCAAACAATAAGCCCAAGTCAGATGGGTTCAGAGGCGTTGCTTCTATGCGTACCAGCACCTCGTCGGGGCCCGGCTCGGGGATCGGAGCATCCACCAAAGTTATCTCAAGCGTATTATCTTCACGCACGGTGGAACGAAGTTGCAGGCCAGTATCTGTCATAGTGTTTCCTGATGGTTGTAAAGCGAGTTGAAGTAAATCGATGTATCTATTTGGAATAGAGACGTCGCAATTGACCCAGAATAAGCGGTTAAGCTAACCGCTTCAAGCAGGCCCTCACACTGTCAAAACCCGTAAACATCGCTTACCATCTTTCACGCGATGCAGCCTGGAGTCACACCGTAACAATGCCGTCTTACAACGATACAGCAGCCCTTTGGCCACGTGCTTTTCGGTACACCCAACGCTGGCTGATGCTGGCCTGCTGCCTGGCGATAGCCGCCTGCAGCCAGCCGGACTCGGCGCCCGCGGAGACAGAAACAACGCCATTCAAGCCGGTGGTAGATATTCATGAAACCATGGCATGGATACTGGAGCCTGCAGCTGATGTCATTTGGGACTCAGCTGGCTTCATCATCACCGACAAAGGCGAACGCAGTTTAACGCCCACCACTGACGAAGGCTGGGCAGCGGTTCTGCATGCTGCTGCATACCTGACCGAAGCCGGTAATTTGCTCATGTTACCGGGGCGTTCAGCGGGCGCAGACTGGGACGAGTATTCCACAGGGCTTATACGTGCCGGTGAGCTTGCTATTGAAGCGGCATTGGAAAAAGACGGCGAAGCGCTCTTTGATGCCGGGGGCAGGATTTATCAAGTGTGCCGGGCCTGCCACAATCAATACTGGGTTAAAGGTGAAGACAATTAGCCAGCGCTCTACTGTTTCTGTGCCAATTAACCCTTAGGCAGCAAGCCCAATGCATTGCTACCGCTTGATACTTATCGCATTGGCTGCGGCGCTATTTGCCGCCTCTGCATTCGCGCATGACCTATCGGCAGATAATGCCGAATACGTAAAGCAATTGGCCGGTGCAGCTCCTGGGCCATTTCTCTATCTTGGCGCCAAACACATGTTTACCGGGTACGATCACCTGCTTTTTCTTGTCGGGGTTGTTTTCTTTCTGTACCGCGGCCGTGATGTGCTGTTATACGTCACGCTCTTCACCATCGGCCACAGCCTAACGCTTTTACTGGGCGTTTGGATGCAATGGCAAATCAACAGCTACTTGATAGATGCGATCATTGGTTTATCGGTAGCGTATAAAGCGTTCGAAAACATCGGCGGTTTTAAGCAGGTCATTCAATATACGCCCAATACACAAGTGGCTGTTTTCGTCTTTGGCCTCTGTCACGGCCTAGGGCTGGCCAGCCGTCTGCAAGGGTATGTAGGCGGCGAGTCAGGCCTAATCACGAATCTGATTAGCTTTAATATAGGCGTAGAACTTGGCCAGTTAGCGGCACTGGGTATTATCCTGTTACTGATCGTGCGCTGGCGTCAGCACACTTCATTTGAGCGCCATGCTTTCGCGGCAAACGTTATCCTCATGTTTGCGGGCGTGCTATTGGCGGGCAACCAACTGGCGGGATATCTCTTGCTATGAACACATCGAAAAATGCAAAGCACATTATGCTGGCAACACTGGGAGCGGTGCTAGCGGCAGCTCTTGTACTGTTCGCATTCGTTCTGCCTGCAGAGTACGGCTATGACCCACTGGGAACAGGCGCGATGCTGGGTTTGAACGCTCTGTCGGGTGAAGATTCGTCTGCACTGCACTACACAGAAAACCAGGACACCGACAGCGTGCAGGCGCCGCTACAACTCGACCAAATCACATTCGAGCTATCGCCTTTCGAATCCGTGGAATACAAGTATCGCCTCGCAGAGGGAGAGACTTTACTCTTCTCCTGGCAAGCAAGCGCGCAATTGTTGTTTGATTTACATGCAGAACCCGATGGCGCTGCTCCAGGCTTTGCGCAAACCTTTGATAAATCGCGCGACACTCAAAAAGCCGGCAGGTACGTGGCGCCGTTCAA
>JBGCFE010000165.1:0-29006 GCA_045106775.1 Halioglobus sp. | reverse complement strand
CTGGTTGGCTTTGGCACAATGACAGAACAGGCAGCGCGGTTTTTAACTGCCTGTGTTGTTGCTCGAAAAAATATCGTTATCTCTGGCGGCACGGGTTCGGGTAAAACCACTCTGCTCAATGTCATTGGAGCGCAAATACCTTCCGATCAACGCTTGGTGGTTATTGAAGACAGCGCAGAGCTGCAATTGCGCCAACCAAACCAAGTGAATCTAGAAACGCGCAAAGCAAACCTCGAGGGACAGGGCGAGATTCCAATCAAAGAACTTGTGCGTGCGTCTCTCAGAATGCGGCCAGACCGAATCGTGGTCGGTGAGTGTCGCAGTGGCGAAGCCCTTGATATGTTACAGGCAATGAATACCGGCCATGACGGCTCGTTAACAACCGGCCATGCTAACTCGCCCAAAGAAATGATTCAGCGCCTGCAGGTAATGGTCATGGAGGCCGGCGAAGATATGCCGGTCACCGCCATTCGCCAACAGATTGCAGCGGCTGTTGATATCATCGTGCAAATTCAGCGACAGCGAGATCGCAGCCGCAAAATAACCCACATTAGTGAAATTGTGGGCTACGATGCTACTGAAGGCGAAATTGTCATGGAAGACATCTTCACACTTGCTGAACTAGGTAATGACTCTGCACAGCTGCGCTTCACTGGCTATCTGCCTACCTTTACCGACCAACTGTTACGCAATGGCAACATCACTATTGAGGAATTGTTCGCATGGAACTGATTCTCGCCTATTGTGCCACGACGTTATCGGTCGGTCTCTTCGTGTTTTTATTTTTGCAAAAGACGGTACCTACGGCGAAAGAGCGATGGTTAGCCGGCGAAGCCGAAATCGCGGCGAAGTTACATAACATTTTTTATACACAAAGCTCACCACGCACCCTTCAAATTCTCAAATATGTCGGTGCATTTGCAACGCTTGTTATTGCCACCTTCTCGCTGAATAGTGTCGTGTTTGGCGCTTTCTTGGCAGTGCTTGTCTATTTTTTACCTAATGTCATTTTGGATAACATAATCGCACGCCGCCGCGAGCGGCTAGAAGAACAAACAGCCGATGTAATGACTGCGTTAAGCGCAAGCATCAAAGGCGGCATGACGATCGAACAGAGCTTTGATGAAGTCGTGGAGACGATGCACCCGCCTATTTCAGAAGAATTCGCGCTGATACGCGAGCGTATTGATGCAGGCCAGCCTGTGGTGGCTGCAGTGCGCTCGGCAGATCAGCGCCTCGATGTTCCGCGACTAGGGCTCATTTTTCAAACCATCGTAATATCACTGGAGCGTGGCGGACGTCTGGCCTCGCTGATGGATCGACTGGCCAACTCTACGCGTGAAATCGAACGCGTTGAGGAACGGGTAAAAACAGAAACCTCAGGGCTGCGCCTGTCTGCTCGCATTATGGTTTTTATGCCTTTTGCGATCTGCGGCCTGCTCTACATGATCGAGCCTAATCAGGTACTACTACTATTCAATAACGTGATCGGCAACGTAGTACTGGTGCTAGCAATCACAATGAACATAGGCGCTTACTTCATCATGAGAAAAATAATTGACCTGGATGTTTGAGAATACGCTATGACACTGCAACTGGCCTATTTGTTCGCTTTTATCGCTGCAGCCTCCCTGATCGGATTTTTGGGGCTCAGCATTCTCGATGCCGTAAAGGTGCGTGAGAAAATTTGGATAAGAGCCCAGTACAACAATGCTTCAAAAGTCGACGCCGTTTCGCTTTTTATTCGGCTTTCGATGCTAGAGGCTTTTCGCTCTTTTTTATCCATCCAACGCTTGCTTGCGACTTCGGAAAAGAACTTAGTAAAAGCTGGAGACCCTACCGAGCCAGAGGAGTTCGTTGGCGACCTTATGTGGCAAGGCGTTATCGGTGGGCTTATCGTTGCTGTATTTATCGGCCTGGTGATATCGCCACTGCCGGGTATTATTTTTGGCGTTGCATCAGGGGCGATGTGGACACTGTGGATCAGGCCCTCTCTGCTAGACGCGGATGCAACAAAGCGCACACGCGGTATCTATCGCAGAATACCCTATGCACTCGATATCTCTGTACTGGTACTAGAAACCGGCGGAACATTGCGCGAGGGTTTGGAAGAAATAGCCCGGCACGATGACCCACTGGCGCAAGAGCTACAAATTGCATTGCTAGAGATGGACTCTGGCGCTACGCAGGCAACAGCGTTACACAACATGGGCGAGCGCACAGGCCTGGAGCCTTTAGAAACGATTCTTGGCGCCATCAACCGCGGCGACGAAACTGGCTCGCCTATGGTCGATACCTTGATTACCCAGGCAGAAATGTTCCGAGAAAGACGGCTTGCTGAAATCGAAAAGCTGGCAGTGGAAGCACCCACTAAAATGACTTTCCCCAACATGATGATCATGATGTCCGTGCTCATTATTATTATAGGGCCTCTCTTGATTCAACTTGCTTCATCGGGGTTTTTCTAACATGCAAGACGTACTCATTCGTTTTAAAAAGGGCTCGATGGCAGGGCAAATTTTCCAGCATACAGTGGGCTCACTCGCTATTGGTCGTGAGCCGCAGCAGGAACCCGGGCAAGAATCGCTAGTATTGGTGGGCGCAGGAGACGCGGTATCACGAACGCACATGCTATTGCTGGATGACAGCGGCGAGATGATTGTGCGCAACATCGGAGCCAACGGCACCAAGGTCAATGGAAAGTTAGTCACTGAATCAGAAAAAATTGAAAGCGGAGCGACCATTGCCATTGGCAAGCACCATGAGTTTAGCGTCTCTTGGCAACTTGTGGGCGGACGCAAAGTAACCAAACAAAAATCGGAAGATATCGAAAGCGTTGCTTCATCAGGCATGCTTGGTTCACCGATGGTCAGAGCCATTCTTGGCTTTTATATTTTGAGCATGGTTGCAGTAGCGGCCTATCTCAGCATAGCCGCGGGAAGTGGCTCGAAATACGATGATGACTGGCCTGAACTAAGCGCAGCCTACGAAGACTACCAACCTGCCAACCTGACCATGGATGAAAAAGCCAACAGGGCAGAAAAAGCTAAATCCACGCTGATACAACTACGCGTACTGCACATGAATGACATGGATGACGACATAAAGCTTTTGTGTCGCAAGCTAATGCACATCGATTCAGACATTCACTCCCCTATTTACCAGTACGGGGCCAAGTGCCTCGGAAACGTCAACTAGAGCCAACTATATTATGGGCACTGAAAGATTCGAGAACAAAACCTACATTGGCTCCGGAGGCATGGCTACGGTTTACCGCGCTTGGGACAGCGTTATCGGTCGCGATGTAGCGCTAAAAGAGATTGCGGAAGAATTGCGGGCAGATGAAGAAGTTCGCGAAATGTTTATTCGCGAAGCCCGCAAAATGGCTCAGGTACTGCATCGCAATGTAATCCAAATTTACGATGTGCTGCTAGACGACGAATCAGCCACGCTCGTAGAGGAGTACATGGACGGTGGCAGCCTGGCGAAACGCGTTGGCGCGTCCAGCATGTCCACAGACGAAACGCTAAAAATGCTTCAGGATGTGACCTATGGCTTACAGGCCATTCACGAAGCCGGCCTAGTTCACAGAGACATGAAGCCGGACAACATACTGAGCAAAAACGGCGAATGGAAAGTAGGCGATTTCGGCGTCGCCATGAGCGGCGATGAAGAGGTGCTGCCTTTTTTGGGCAGCAAGTATGCCGCTCCGGAAGTGCTCAATGCTCCCGAGACGATTTCCGAGCGCTCAGATATTTACTCCATGGGGATCATGGCAGCAGAGCTGGTGCTGGGTTCGCAGCGATTCGAAGAGGTAGCGCGCGAAGCATTAACCAGCAGTAATCCAGCTGCTGGCGGAGGAACCAAGGAAACTTCAGCAACATTTTGGCAACGATGGGTTTCAAGCGATGCCGAGCTGCCCCTGCTCAGCAGCATAAACCCAGTGATTTCACAGGAGTTCAGCGAGTTCATCCAAAAGTTAACCGCGAGCGATCCGAACGATAGACACCAGGACGCCGCCGAAGTTATCGACAGTATACGCGGGCTGCGCGAATCTGAATCGATGAGAATGGGCGCACCCACCGCGCCTGATCCACGTGTAAAGCGTAAAGCGGCCAAAGACAACAAAGAAAAAAAGAAGCAGCCGCTGTGGTTCAAGATTACAGCAACAGTTGGGATACTCTTACTGGCGGCTGTTGGCTTTCTCTTATATGCCAAATCCAAACCCAAAACCTACGATATCAATTTGGTTACACTACCTGAGGCTGCAACAGTTAGCATCAATGGCAGTGAACACGCGGAGCCTACACCCACCCTCACGGAACTGCGGTTAGGAGATAGCCTGGTCGTTACCAAGCAGGGCTTTGAAGCACGCGAACTCGTCTTGGCAAAGGGTATGGATGGTTTGGAAAAGAACGATGAGGGCGATCTCGTTCTAACCGTCGCGCTCGAGCTTGGCTATTCCATGGACACCAGCCGCAAAGCCTTTGAGTTTTTCCAAGATTACTGGAAGGACGCAAAACCTTTCAATGTGTCACTGCCGACAGCGCAATACCAGAACAACGTATTCACTGTCGCAATTGATACGCCGCTGTATCTGGCAATGCAGCCTGCACACTCGGGTGCAATCACACTCGTGCACCTCAGCGCAGACAATTTCGCTACGCTGGTGTACCCCAATCCTCAAGACGCCTCTTTAGGCGTGCAAGCCAATACAAAAATCACCATAGGCGATGAACTGGATATGGCGGCAAGCGAGCCTCTAGGGTACGAGTGGATGGTGGTGATACTCACTGAAAAACCATTAATCCCTCCACAGATAGAGGGCTCTGGCCTTGTTGAAGACTGGGCACGCTACTATCCATTCGGTGTTTTGAACTCACCGGGAGAGCAGCTGGTACGTTGGATAACTGAAAACGCCAAAAACCCGCTCTCAGTCGAAATCGTGCCTCTACACATCGTAACGGCCGACGGTAACTAGCCATGAACACCATTCCTGATGATGTCTTTGCAGCGTCCCTGGGCTACTTCCTAGCACCGATTGCCGAACTCATGTCGGACGAATCGGTGCGAGAAGTTATGATAAATGGCTACGACCAAATTTATGTTGAGCAGAATGGCAGTTTAGCGCTCAGCGAGTACCGCTTTGAAGACCCTGAGCAACTGATGGCCGCCGTCAGGAACATCGCCCAGTTTGTGGGCATTCACTTGCACGCAGAAGTCTCGAGGTTCGACGCGCGTCTTCCTGAAGGCCATCGAGTGCACGTTGTACTTCCCCCTGTGTCCCGCGTGGGTATCTCCATCACCATTCGCAAACATACAAAAAGCAGCTTTGGTCTTGATGAGCTGGTCAAACTTGGGTCCATTAGCGAAGAGTCGACACAGTTTTTGCAAGCTGCCATGGAGCGTGAACAAAACATGGTTATCGCTGGCGGCACCGGCACGGGTAAAACCACCTTCATCAACGCGTTGTCTGCACTCATTCCCAATACCGATCGGATTGTAACCATCGAAGACGCTGCCGAATTACAATTACATCAGGAGCATGTTGTTTCACTCGAAACCAGAGCCGCCGATCGTAAAGGCCGTGGGGCAGTGTCCATTCGCGATCTGCTTCATTCATCCTTGCGAATGCGGCCAGACAGAATCATCGTCGGTGAGTGCCGTGGCGGCGAAGCACTTGATTTACTTCAGGCCATGAACACTGGGCATGGCGGTTCAATGTCTACAGTGCATGCCAACTCACCTGTAGAAACCCTGCGCCGGCTAGAAACACTCGCGCTCTTTTCAGGAGAAGACATACCGCTAAGATTTCTACGCGCTCAAGTGGCGTCTGCCATTAATATCGTTGTTCAATTGCAACGTTTGGCGGGCAAGCGGTCCGTTGCCAGCATCGCCGAAGTTCAGCCGCTAGACAGTGAAGGCGAGTATCAAATTCGCGAAATTTACCGATACGATTATTCATTGAACACCTTGGCACGCGTAGCTGAAGCAGACTTTGAAACCAGAGCCAGCCATGCATGACAGGCTTATTCCCGTCTTGTGCCTTAGTGATCTTGGCGGTGGTGGTCTTTTCACTCCTGCTACTGCTTGTAGCCCTAGCCATTTATCCAGGTGAACTGAGCTGGCTACCCGGAAAGGGCAATCAATGGCTCTACGATAGAGCTGCTGCTAACTACTCGCAAAAATGGCAGCGCCACTCTTACGCGCAATACGAAAAACAAATTCAGCAGGCCGCCACAGCCGTGGCAAAAAACGTAAGCCAACCGCGCGTGCTGGACATCGCTTGCGGCTCTGGCCGAGCAACGCGCGCAGCAGCCGCCACGCTTGGCAAAAATGCCGGCTACACCGCTATCGACTCCTCTTCGGCAATGCTGCAAGAAATGGCGAACACGCTGGCGGGGATTATTGCGCCCGCGGCAATAAAAAGTGAAAACTGTGATGCGGTGGAATGGCTAGAGAGAAACAGCGGAGAGTTTGATCTACTACTACTGATGGAAGCGGCTGAATTCATCCCGCAAAATAGACAACTCATCGCAGGGCTCGCTAAAGCCGCTGCCAACGGCAGTCGATTGGTTATGACACGGCCGGCATCGCTATGGTGGATATTCTTCCCACGGCGGGGTCAATCGCGCAGAGCCCTTTCCAAGCGGTTGTCAGCCGAAGGTTTCGGCGACATTCAATTCACTCCCTGGAGAAATCGCTACGAATTGGTGTCAGCCGTAAGGCTCACTTAGCTGCGCCTTGGACGTAAAGCTTAGGGCTGACGTTCCCAATCTGCAGGAATTTCGTAGCGCGATAGTGGCACCGGCTCATCGTCCCAGTCAGTTATTTCGGTGGTGATTCTAAACACAGTGAGATCTGAAGAAGCACGTCGCTTTTGCGGCTTCTTTCGCTTCTGCTTTTGCTTCTTCTTGAACACGCTACCAAAACCATCAATAAGCTCACCGGTGGCGGCACCAATTGCAGAGCTGCCCACTGCGCCGCCGATAGAATCGCCCATAGCTTCATCAGCTGCGTCACCCACAGAGCGCCCCACCTCTTTACCACTGCGGTCAACTGCTTCGTCGAATCCCTCATCTGCAGCATCTGCCCAGATGTTATCTTCTTCAACAGCTGAGCTAGACAAACAACCACGGCCACCGATTTTCAGCGTCATCACTGTTCTCATCGGATAGCCTTCAAACTCTGACATTTCATCGAGCAACGACTCCCAACGATTTGGGAACATCGCCAAGAGCATTTGGCTACCACCCGACATTTGCGGCACCAGCGCGTCCATTTCAAGACGATCGGCATAGCCCATGTAGAAATTCATCACTTCGTCATAGCTGTCCAGGCGTTTGGTCATCCATGGCTCCATGATCCACTCTATATCGCAGGACTGCCCAGTGCGATCATCCGTGCAGGACTGCTCCATACTAATGATATGCCGCGTCGCGCGCTTACCCGCTATGCGCTCCTTTTCTTTAGTTTTCTTGCTTTTGAATTTGGCTTCTGACCATTCGCAATTGTCAGTCGCAATGGGTAGGGCTGACCCACCAATTGCAGTTTCCAAGTCGTTGCGTAAGCCGGCAATCTGATCTGCCTGCTCGTCCATGCTCACCTGTCGATACGCTTTGATGTCCGGCTTCATTTCGTAAATCACATCACGATCGAGCCGGGTAACACGCACGTCAGCCACCGAAAACTCGGCAGCAAGATCATCGCTGGGCACCAGTTCTGTTCGCCCCTTCTCACCGGAGATATCGGTGCGGGTGCTGGTTTCAGAATTAAACGCTGCGATGGGCCCGTTGGCGCGCACTGTAACTTTGGTTTCAAAGCTCACGTCTGCAAGCGCCAAGCATGGCGTGCCAAGGCAAAGAGCGAGGGCCAAATTCAGGCAGCGATGAATTCGTGTTTGCATCATGGCAACCACCTATATTTTCGGGTTGAAGCTAAACAGGTTCCAGACACCGCCACGGTTAGATCTGAACACAATTTTTTTACCGCGGCTTTCGAAGACCGGCGCGTCGTCATGGCTGAAGTTTTCCGTTAGTTGAACACGCCGAGTTCCGTCAGCCCGCATCAACCAAATATTAAAATCAGCAAACGTGTCGCCCTCTTTAACCATGGCATTTGACGAAAACACAATAAACCGGCCATTGGGGTGCCAACTGGGGTCAACATCGCTGGCAGAACCATCGCTCAACTGCGTTAAACCCGAACCGTCTATCTGCATGCTCCATACCTGGCTTTTGCCGGTAGAGGCATCGTCGCGCACAAACACAATCTTACGGCCATTGGGCGATACGGCCGGCGACCTTCCCTGCGCCAGTTGCGTCAGCAGGCCTCCATTCATGTTGATACTCCAGATCGAAGCAGCAATGTTATTTTTCCGGTGAGACTGGAAAATAATGGTTTCACCGTCAGAGGCAATCGCAGGCTGCCAATCAAACGAATTGGAGCTGGTAATTTGCGTTGTTCCACCAGCACCATCCGCTCGCTTACGCCACAAACTCTGCCCTTCGCCCGAACGATCCGAGCTAAAAATAATAAAACGGCCATCAGGCGTGAAAGTGGGCGTCAGGTTTACGCCAGGTTCGTTAGAAACCGGCGACTTGGCCGGAGAACCCAGGCTCTGGCGATAAATGCCGTGCTTCTGACCAAGCGTTTCCACATAGGCTACCGCATCTTGGTTAGGCGAAACCGCGGGCCGGCTGTACTGCACTTGCTTGTTGGTATTGGACGTCAAGTTGGCCAACTTGGTGACGCTCGCGCCATCCTGAGTCTCCAGTGCAGCAGTGGTTTGGCGCGCATTGAATGTCGCTTCGAACTGCTCATTCTTAATGCCCACGGCAGGGGTAGCGAGCCCAATCTTGGTAGAGTTGCGCTGCGTAGTGGCACAGGACGCTACGGATACTGATATCGCAACTACTAGAAATCTTCCCAGAAACCTGGATGTCATACGTTTATCTCCTCAACAGAATGGGATAGCGCTTGTTCCACTATTTTGTTTTTTTGACGAAAAGAAAATCACCGCCGTCGCTGTCGACAAAGCGAATGTTACTGTATTGCGGCACTTGCTCAGATGTCATCACCACTGGCTCACGAATTGCCTGATAAAGGCTGGTGCCATCAATAATTTGATCAGAAGAACGAAGCTTGCGCAGCAAATTGCGTGCGAATACAGAATGGCCGTCACCGCCCTCGTCCATCACCGGTTCAATGCCGCCCGATGTCATCACTAACCGGGCGCTGCGATTCGCCATCTGCTCGTAAAAGCGCCCAGTGCGCTTAACATCGACATTGCGCAACAAGGTGCCTGAAAAACAAGAATCGGCTACCAATAAAACATGCTTGGCATTCATCGCCTTAATAGAATCTGTGATAGAGCTGTTGCGTATCCAGGCATCTTTGGATTCCATTGTTGCATCACTTGGCAACCAATAGCCCAAGTCAACATCTTCGTCGTAGTAACCGTGTCCTGCGTAGTACAACAACAGGTTGTCTTCCGCGCCCAACTCACGCGACTTTTTATCAAGCACGCTCAAAATATCGGAACGCTTGGCATTCTTAATTAGATCTACTTCGAACCCGTAGTCTTCTTCAAGAATTTTAGCCACTGCTTTTGCATCATTAACAGCAGAGCGCAATGACGGGATATCGTCTGCAGGGTAATCATTATTGCCGATCACAACGGCGTGATACCGACCAAACTCCACCGATGCCAAGAGCTCGGTAAAGTCGCCATCGTTCTGCAACTGCCCAGGCTCTGTGCGCACTATCACAACCGTGGTAGTGCCAAGAATATTCTCATCATCGACGGCATCGATCGTAATTTCAGTGCGGCCGATGGGAACGCTCACTTGCTTGACGAAAGCGCCGTTGGGCAAGATCTCTGTTTGCTTGCCGTCTACAAACAACTGAGTAACAGGGCGATCGTGAAGCACATTGCCCAGCACCTGCACCGTAGCGCGCTCGGTCGTCAACGTACCACCACCGGGAACGAACAACGTAGGGCCATCCGCGGCGGCATACACCGGGCGCTTCTTGCTGCTTAAAGGCGTACCCAGAAGTGCAACGTAACCGTCCATCTGTGCATCAAAATCTCTTTGGATGTAGCCCACCGCTGCGAAGGTGCCGTCAGGACGTGCAGTTATTGCCTGAAGTCCATCAACATAATCTTCGCCCAGTGCTTTCGTTTTAACAACGCTACCCTGTTGGCTTAAACGCATTACCCACGAGTTGGGCACGGAATCATTATCTGTATCCGTTTTACCAACAACTATTAGCGATTGGTCATTCAGCACAGTGACTCCGGTAAGGCGATCAACACCCCCATTGCCAAATGTTTTTTCCCACTGAATTTCGCCGCCGGCATCTAGTTGCACCAACCAGCCCTGCTCGCGGTTTTCACCCCGATAGGTTGTACCAACCGCGACAATGTCACCGCCGGTAGTAACGGCAATGTCAGTGAAAACGTCATTGTCATCGCCGCCATGGGTTTTACTCCAGACGACACTGCCACTGACTGATAGGCGAGCGACGGCAGCGTCACTATCAAACAGTTCTGTGCGCTCGCCCGCCACAACGATCTCGCCATTGGCCATTCTTACCAAAGCATGCACGATATCCGGCCCCTCTTGCGAAAGGCGCTGTTGCCAGGCTGGCGTGCCATCAGCTTTGAGCTCGGCCACATAACCACTGTCATCACCATCGGTACCGGCGACGACCACACGCGCTTGACCCAGCGCAACCACCGTCTGTAATTCCAAGGCGCCCTGCCCGCTCATTTCTTTGCGCCAAAGAATATCGCCTGACGATGAAAGCTTAACGACGAGACCGACTGCGCGGCCTGTTTGCTCTGCAATGGTACTGCCCACCACTAACAAACTGCCATCGGGCAGATCAACGACACTGTTCGCTCTATCGTTGCGCGGGCCACCAATGGATTTCTCCCACAACAGCCTGCCTGTCGCATCTAACACCACCACCCAGGCATCTGACCGACCCGAACTTTGAGAGCTAGTGAACCCTACCGCAACAGACGCCAGATCTGATCGACGTGTTATCACGTCACTCAATCCATCGGTTCTTACTCCACCCAGCGTCTTTTCCCACTGCAGTTTCAACGCGTCGTAATCTTGACCGTCACGCACCATCCGCATGCCATCCTGCTTGGGCTTATTGATGGGAGAAGCAACCACCGCTGCCGGGCTGGCCGAATTACTGGTGGTTGAAGCAGCAGTTGACGTGAGTGGCGCTGGTGAGCCCCCCTGTACCGCAGTGGTGTCGGGGTCAGGCGTGAACTCTATACCCGCGACGGCCGCACCGCACAGCAGAACACTGGAGGCTACTATAACCAAATGGGATTTTATGAGATAACTGTTATTTATTATAGCTATGAGACGTGACATAAGAACTGATGGCATCCGTTAAACAATCTGCTATTTTCTGTGCCTATGGTTAATGCCGTAGTTAGTAACACTGTCGGCACTGACGTGAGCGCCGGCTGTCGAGGCCATACAAGCGCCAGAGTCTCCGCCGCCCCGTCTGCACCGCTAACTCGCGCAAAACGTGAGATAAACGCACTTTGGCCTTTGCTAGCACCATCGTTCTGATCTAACCTTGACGAACCATGACAACAAACTTAGCTTTCGCTTAATAATAGCCTAAATACGAAGACCTTGCTGCGCTGCTTCACCAAACTGAGACGTAACGCAAGCATAGCAATACACTGGAGGAATCGTTCATGCGAACACAGCAATCCCGTCATACACGCTTGGCAATGGCAATCGCTACTGGCACTTTACTCGCGTCAACAAGTGTACAGACTGCCGCCGACATTGATCAGATACGAGCACTTAGCCCAAGCTGGGATGCAGGGTTAACGGTGGCTGTGGAGGGTGGCAAGAAGCAACTAAAACTGGGCGAAGAAGTGCGCTATCACCTTAGCGCCTCGGAAGGCGGTAATTGCTACCTTCTGCACGTTGACCCAACAGGAGCCACATCACTCATGGAGCCCAGCACCTGCGCTTCGGCAGACTCTGGTAGCTATTTCCCACCCAGAGGCAAACTCAAAGCCTCTAGCCCGGAAGGCAAAGAAACGCTGGTTGCTGTCATCAGCCAGAAGCCACTGGCCAGCCTGGATGCTCTACTGCAGGGCACAGGCGGGTTTAAAGAACTCGACAAGCGCAGCTTCGAACGCGTAATGAATGATCTCCAATCCGGGGCATCAGCCAGCAGCATAGACCTGGCGGAAACCAGTTACTGGGTAGGCGCCGAGCAATTGGCGATGAACGACACCGACCTGCAGTACACAACCCGCGGCATCATTCGCAAAGTGATGGAAACCAAGAAAGAAGAAACAACTGTAAAGGAAGTTTCTTTTCCGGTTCAAAAAATTAATTTCGAGTTTGGCTCTGACGAGCTGGCAGCAGATGGCGAACGCCAACTCAACGAATTCGGAGCCGCCATGGTGAGTAAAGAACTCTCAGGCATGAAGCTGAGAGTGGCTGGGCATACCGATGATTTGGGTGATCCGGTATACAATCTGGATCTGTCTAATCGCCGGGCAAAAACGGTCGCCAACTACCTTGCCGAAAAATTCTCTATCGACAGCGATAGGCTAGACATTGTGGGCATGGGAGAAAACGCTCCTATCATCAATGCAACCACCCGCACTGCGCGTGCACAAAACCGTCGCGTAGAAATGGTATTTCTCGTCGAGTAAATACCCCCGGGAATCACTAAAAAAATCACGCCGAAAGCAGGCTGCTGCAAGCTGTTATCTAAACACAACAATGTGCGCAGCAGCCTACAAATCTGAGACTTAGGTCTCTGCTTCTATTGTCATTATCGTGATAGTCTAATCATAGCCACCATCTTGATCAGGATAATGTAAATTGGCGTTTCGCCTGACAAAAATCCCCAAATACTGGGTCAGCATCATGCTGGCCGTAGCGATGTTTATTGCCCTTGAATTGGCCTTACAGGCTCGCTCACAGCTTCGCTATGGCACCAGTATTTTCAATCTCGTCAACGACGAATCAATTTACGTATCTAACGAAGAGCTGGGCATCAAGCTGCTGCGTGCGAACAGCACAATAGACGGCACGCAGGCGACAATCGTTACCAATGCTTTGGGCTTGCGCAATGCCGCTATTGCAAACCCAAAACCGGCAGGATTATTGCGCGTTGCCGTAGTGGGCGCCTCTTCAGT
Source organism: Halioglobus sp. (assembly GCA_045106775.1). Taxonomy (GTDB): domain Bacteria; phylum Pseudomonadota; class Gammaproteobacteria; order Pseudomonadales; family Halieaceae; genus Marimicrobium. The sequence goes on along the minus strand of JBGCFE010000165.1, from coordinate 15,802 downwards.
GATGGGCTCTTACACGCGAAATAACGACGACACCTTGAGTGCACGCCTCCAGGAAAAGTTTCCAAATTACTACAGCGACGCGCCACAGGTTGAATTCATTAACGCCGGCATAGCGGGTTATTCGCTACCAGATCAGCAGGTATTACTAGAAAATATACTCATGCCGCTTGGGCTAGATGCCATTGTTCTGTATCCCGGCTTCAATGATCTGTCGGCTTACTGTGGCTCATCCGAAACCGAGACAGCCGAGGACTACAGACTTTTCGACCTTTCACTACCGAAATGGCTTCTAAGCATAGAGCTGATCACTAAAAACACCGTAGCGCTGCGGGAGGTAAAAGCCGGTGGAGCAAAGTATCTGAATGCGCTAGAACTGGATACCAATGAGTATGAAAGCACTGTTAACGAATTTTTTGCCGAGCTTTCCAACACGGGCCTGCCGGTACTCGTGCTTACGAACCCTAGAGCCTATTCGCGTGAAATGCCAGAGGCAGAGCAACGTACGCTTTCAGAAACGGCACGTTTTTATAGCCCGTGCTTCGACGTAAACGGGCTGCATGACCTATTCGATAATCACAATGCAATACTGGCTAACGCAGCAAAGGCAAAAGGGTTTGAAGTGTTTCCGCTGGATCGTGAAATGCCAAAAGGCAGCGACAACTTTGGCGATGCCACACACTTCTCTGTGGTTGGTACAGATAGAGCTGCCGACTTGATAGCACCAGCTTTGGCGCGCTATCTGAGCACCGCGCTAGCTGCTAGCCCTGCAGCCGAGGGCAACCAGTGAGTTTTCAGTCTTTTCACTTTCTCGTCTTTTTTGTCGTCGTTTTATTCGTTGTGCGCGTTCTTCTTTGGGACAAAGAAGGCCCCAAGAAAACGTTTTTGCTCGCCGCCAGCTACTATTTCTACATGTGCTGGGATTGGCGATTCGCCGGGCTTATTCTTGCCATAACGGCGGTGAACTTTGTTACCGGGCCGAAGATACAGGCCGCTGTAACCTTGGCCCAAAAACGATTTTGGCTTGGCGTATCGCTGATCGTGAGCCTGGGCATTCTCGCCTACTTTAAGTACTTTAATTTCTTTATCGAAAGCGCGAACAGCTTGGTAAGTGCAATGGGGTTCAGCGGCGATATGATGCTACTGAGCATCGTACTACCCGTAGGTATCTCTTTTTACACCTTCCAAAGTATTAGCTACACACTCGATATTTATAAAGGCCGCACGGAGCCGGTTCGCAGCTTTCGTGATTTCGCGCTGTTTGTTTCGTTTTTCCCGCAGCTGGTCGCAGGCCCAATCGTTAGAGCCAGTTATTTTTTGCCGCAGCTGGAATCTAAACCCGAACAAGAACCTGACGCAGTTCAGTCGGGTTTGGCACTTATCATTCGTGGTTTCATCAAGAAGATTGCGATTGCTGATGTGCTCGCCGTTCAGCTGGTAGATCCCGCCTTCTCAAACCCTGAGGCTTACTCGCCCGTATTTTTGCTCATTGGCATATACGCTTACAGTTTTCAGGTGTATATGGATTTTTCGGGTTATACCGACATTGCCCGTGGCGTAGCACGCACGCTGGGCTACGAGTTGCAAATCAACTTTCGCCGACCCTATAAATCACTTTCTATCGGCGAGTTTTGGCAGCGCTGGCATATTTCCATGTCGTCCTTCTTCCGTGACTATCTGTACTTCGGGCTGGGCGGCACCAAAAGCGGCAATGTATACGTAAACCTGTTCATCACCTTTGTCGCCATTGGCATATGGCATGGTGCAGGTTGGAACTTCGTTGCCTACGGATTTTGCCATGCCAGCCTGGTTTGCTATGAAAGGTTCATGCGCAATCGCCGTCGCCGGCTAGGTCTGGAAGACCCAAGCTATACAGGGATGATGTGGGTGTGGCGGGTTTTCTGGATATTCAATATTGTGTCGTTCACCCGGCTACTTTTTCGGGGCGGATCGATCGAAACGGCCGGTACCTACGCCAGCGCGCTGCTAGACTTCTCGAACACTTACACACCTTTTGGTGTTCTGGGTGTATCTGTGATGCTGCTCGCGGTAGCATTGCACTATGTGCCCGATCAATGGACTTATAGCTGGAAATCAGTGTTTGTAAAATTACCTGCTGTAATCCAGGCAGGGCTTATGGTGATAACTGTATTCTGTCTGATAGCAATTTCGTCTGGAGAAGCGCCCTTCGTCTACTTCCAGTTTTAAACCCCAAAAGCCGCTAGGTCAGTTACCAAAACCGGCTCACCAATATCAGCCAGTGCGACGCGAAATACACAATGGATTTCTTGCTAAACCTATATTTAAATTGCGTCAATAACAGTGAGGATCCAAAGGAATGACCCCACCACTTTCAAGAGCGCTAATCGTTGACGACCATCCAATTGTTCGGGACACGCTGGTCACAACACTCGTGTCTCTCGGGGTCTTCGATGAAATTAGCACCTCCGGCAGCCTGCAAGATTCTATTTCTCGCCTCGAGAAAGACAGCAACTACGCAATCATCATATTGGATTTAAGCCTCACCGATGTTTCTGGCCCCGACGGGATGATCTATATACGCGAAAACTTCGCAGACATCCCTATTCTGGTATTTTCGGCAAATGACTCTAGTGACATTGTCAGCCAGTGCTTTGACAAAGGAGTGCAGGGGTTTGTTACTAAAAATTCGTCCATGCAGATTTTGGTAAGCGCTATACAGATTGTATTAGCAGGCGGCTGCTATATACCACCTGAAGCAGCACGATTTATGGGGTTCGAGGCGACAAATACTCAGACAGAAACAACAGGCACAGTCGACCATGGCATCCACTTCACTCCGAAACAACAGGAGGTATTTACACAGCTGATGCAAGGTGCACCCAACAAAATCATCGCGCGAAGACTAGATATTGCCGAGGGTACAGTGAAAACACATTTACACGCTATCTACCAAATCCTTGGTGTGAGCAATCGCGCGCAGGCTATTTTAAAATCGCAACAATTACGACTTGTGATGACTTAGCAAGGAACCACCCAACAACCTCTGAAGTGCGCTATGGTGGGCTTTGCGCAAGACTGAACTGATATCGAGTACCAACACCTACTTCTGACGACATACTCAGATTTAGCCCCAAAGCTTCATCAATTTTGGCAACAATTGAAAGACCCAAACCCGCACCGGTAGCATCGCTCCCCGCTTGCTCCAGCCGCACAAACTCCCCGAAAACTAACGATTGATCTTCCTCAGAAATGCCTACGCCGGTATCGGATATCTCAAACCGCACCTGACCTTGATCAACGCAGGCAATGCAGCGTATTTCACCTTTCAGAGTATATCGAACAGCGTTAGACACAAGGTTGCGAAACAATCGTAGCAAAAGCTCTTCATCCGCCTGCACGTAGGCGCTGCCTAAGTCGATATGCCAACGCAGGCCTTTCTCGGCGCAAAGTGGCGCCATCTCATAGTCTATTCGTTTAGAGAACTGAGCGAGTGCAACAGTAGCAAGCGTCGGCTTGAAACCAGATCGCTCCAATCGCCCAAGATCCATCAATGAGTCAAAGTGCTCTTGCATTTGGGCAATGCTTTCTTTTTGTCGCTGAAGAATTGGCCCTGCAGAGTCTGAAGGATTAGACATAAGCAATGTATCTGTCAGCATACCCAGCGCATACAATGGTTGCTTAATATCGTGCCCCGCAGCGGCCATAAAATAGGCTTTGGACTCATTTGCGGCCTGCGCCTCGGCCAACGCCTGCTCAGTTTTCAGCCGTTGTCTTTCAACCTCTTCAAGCAGTTTGTCTTTTTCAAAACGCATTAGAACGCTTTCTCGAAACACTTCGGTTCCTCGTCGAACAAGTAACACCATAAGCAGCATCGCCAACACCATGCCAATACTAATCGAAATACCAATATCAGCGCGCAACAACCAGTAGGCAGCCGGCTGAAATATGAGGAGCGGCATCGACAACACAAAACTTGGGAAATCAGAAAACAGGTTGGCCAGAACACCAATGGACCATATGACGGTAACCAACGTCATAAACAACGGCAGAACATAGGAATCAACCGTGGGCGACTGGATGATCCAAATGCCAGCACCCACTGCTGTCTGATTGATGATGCTGCTGATGCGCAACACCCAATCGGCCTTCAACAAGCCGTCATACGAAAAGCTATCGACCTCTCGCCTGATGTAGGCCGAGTAAAAGCCACGCATAAACATCAAAGCAACTATCGGCATCGCCCACGTAGCAATAGACGAATACAAAACGCCCTGGCTTCGCATGAAAGGAATAAACATAGCGATAGCTGAAAATGTTGCGACGATAGACACTGATGCGACCGTTGCTCGAGCCCGCAGGGATTCACGCAGAACAATATCCCCGGGCTTTTCCATAAAAACTAATGTTCTAAGTTTTTCTAGCACGCGCACCTAGTACTCCGCCGCAACTCTGCTAAAGTCTGTTTAGCAAATCAAAATCATACTACGCGAGGCAGCACTGATGAAAAGGATTTCATCTCCAATCGAATCACTGATCACCAGCAAAAACGATCTAGACATCATCCATGAATCCGACTATCTGATCGTTGGTTCCGGCTACGGCGGTGCAGTTGCCGCCAGCCGACTGGCAGCAAGCAACAAAAACGTAACTGTCTTAGAACGCGGCCAGGAGTACTTACCGGGCGATTTTCCCTATGACATTGAAGACCTGCCCTCCCATATTCGGCTGATTCCAAGCACCAATACCGACAGCAAAACACCGGAAGACACCGGCGGCGCTGGTACTGGCGGCTATGCAAATGCACTGTTCAACCTCCACATAGGGGCAAGCTCGCCCGACACTGGGTCGGCGGTGGACGTACTGGTTGGCAGTGGGCTCGGTGGCACATCCCTCATCAATGCGAATGTTGCGGAAGAACCCGATGAAGATGTTTTTAAGCAACCCCAGTGGCCGGCGGAGTTCCGCTCTCATGAAGCACCCTTAGGCGACGCGTTCAAACACGTTAAATCAGCATTGAACCTCACCCAACGTACTAAAGACGAAGGAGTGATTTTTCCAAAGTTCACCGCACTGCAGCGCATCGCAAAAGCAGCAGGTACCAATGCTGAACCCACTACCATCGCGGTCAGCCCCGCTGCCAAAGACAATGGCTATGGGTTAATTCAACCTGAATGCAGTGACTGCGGAAACTGCATCACTGGCTGCAACACCGGCGCTAAAAACACGCTGGACCGCAATCTTCTGCGCGCAGCAGCCGCACATGGCGCACAGTTATATACAGGCGCATCGGTACTCTGGATTGAACCCAATAAAGCAGGCGCCAAGAGATGGAAGGTTTTCCTGACGCCTACAGTAACGCCCACCAGCGATGACAAGCAAGACGCCTACGTTGTGTTAACCGACAACCTTATTCTGGCGGCAGGCACGCTTGGCAGTACCGAAGTATTGTTTCGCTCACAGGCCAAAAGCCACCTAAAACTGTCGGATCAATTAGGCCAACGCTTCTCAAGTAATGGCGATGGTATAGCTTTCAGTTACGGCCAGAAAAATCCGGTTTCAGCTATCGCTGGCCCAGAGCAAAAAAAACCTTCGAAGAAAACCGGGCCAACAATAACAGGCAAAATTCGCACTCAGGGGCTGACTATAGAAGATGCCAGCGTACCCGCATCTATGGCCAGGGTCTTTGCCGAATTGACAACAACGGGCGCGATGCTCCAACGTTTGGCCAACAGACACTCACCCCGGGCCTGTCTAAAAAACGGTCACGACCCTGTGGCGGCATCGCTGGCGATGGCTGAACATAGCCAGGCACTACTCATCATGGGAGACGATGGTGCCAGCGGTCATTTGTCTTATAGCGCAATCACCAAGAAGCTGGCAATTCACTTTCCACAGGCGGATAAAAACCCTGCCCTGGCGCAAGCACATGCGCTTTTTTCAGGCATGGATCGCAAAGCCGGCTTCGATAGCGGGCAGTATGTTCCCAACCCACTATGGAAGCTATTGCCCGACGGAGCCGATGGCGCACTGGCTGGAGCAATGCCAGCAGGCAGGGCGCTGACCGTTCACCCTCTGGGCGGCTGCGGCATGGGAGATACCGTTTACGAAGGCGTAGTGAATCACCGCGGACAGGTTTTTCAGGCCAATGGCGATATTTACCAAGGTCTGTATGTTTTTGACGGCGCAATAATACCCACCGCGCTGGGCATTAACCCTTTTCTCACCATCGCAGCACTCGCATGGCGAAATTGCGATTACCTTGTAGGTGATACAAAAAGCCGATCCGACAGTGAGCAAGCAACAAATGTAAGCGCCATACAAACAATTGAAGTGCCTGATCGGGAACGCGTTCGGCCTCAGCCTGTGAGTTTTGAAATTGACGAACAAATGCTCGGGGAGCTCCCTCGCCTCCCCCAAAACTTCGTGCAGCGAATGCCTACAAACGTTTTGCAAAGGCTGACAGAAAAGCAGGGCCTAGTAGTTGAGGTTCAAGCTAAAGAGCCTAACGGCGAGGAGTGGCTGGAAAATCCTGGCAATCACCCTTTGAAGGCGCAAATGACGCTGTACTGCAACCCCATTGATTCAGAGTCAATTACGCTTTTCCAACCGGTAGGGGTGCGTAAGCCTGTACTCGACAGGCACGCAACCGAGCTTCTAAAACTGGAAGGCGAGTTTACAATATTCTGTGAAGACAAATACTCTAGGCTAACCGATCACTGGGAAGGTGCAGTGTCGGTTATGAGCTATTTGAGAAGACGTGGGAGCGCAGCAGAGGCTCTCAATACGGCACCCGGCTTTAGTCCAGCTGGAATACTGGCTTCTGTACGTAAAGGGGGCAGCTTCTACAATGTCGGCATGTTGCAGAGCCGTCGCCGGCGGATTCAGTATTCTTTTCGGAGCACTGAACACGACATCACCATCGCTGGCGAAAAGGTACTTGGTTTCGATACACGCTTACCGCGCATGTGGCCGGCGCTACTGACATTGCAGGCGCAGTTACAAGAAGGCAATTCTGCCCCCATCCCTTTCTCGCTCACGGTGAACACTGAGAAACTGATCGACCCAGGCCTCGTACAGATAAAAAGTGCTGCGCATTTACCACAAAGCCTTCTATTTGCTGGAAGCCTTGCTGGCTATTTCGCCCGCAGCTTACTAGCCACCCAATTTTGGGAGTTTGGTGGCGCAGACACTCCCGATAAGCCGCATATACAGCGAACCACGCCACGCACGCTGCGCACGAAATCAGGCGCTATAGAACCAAAATGCACGACTATCTCAGTGCCTATTCGGGCCAGTAAGCGCGGCAAACCCGCTGAAGAAATTCCGTTACTGCTCACCAATTATGCCAATGCCGGTAAACCTCCAGTGCTTATGCTGCACGGGCTCGCGCAAGGTTCGCAAATTTTTTGGACAGACAGCCTCGAGAAAAACCTAGCAAACTATTTCTTTGATGAAGGCTTTGACGTTTGGCTACTTGACTACCGATTGAGCAATCACGTGCTACCAAAAATGAGCGACAAGGCATGGAGCATTGATGAAATCGCCCAGTTTGACATCCCCATGGCTATCGACACGGTGTGCAGAAATACGAAGTTTGAAAAGGTAGCCATTGTTGCCCATTGTGTGGGGGCTTGCGGCCTTGCCATGGCAACACTACGGGATCCAACATTGGGCAAGAAAGTGTCTGCCGCGGTAACCAACGCCATACACCCCTGGGTAATCCCATCTCCAGGAAATCGTTTCCGCGCCAAACTCGGCGGATTCTACCGCGAGTGGGTGCCTGAGGCGCTACTAAACCCGATACCCAGCAAGAAAGACACCGCGATCCAAAACATGACCGACCGGCTCGGCTTTGGGCTTGCCCGTATCGCAGAAGATGGCGAACATGACGACCACCTGCACTATGGCGACGACCCAATCGTTAACTCAATTTGCGACCGAATGACCTTTTTGTATGGCCGCATGTGGAACCACGCTAACCTGGCACGCGAAACCCACCACGCATTCATCGATATGCTTGGGCCAGCACCTATCGGTGTCTATCAGCATCTCTACCATTTCACCCGCGAACAGCGCATCACTAATAGCAACGGTGAAAACGTATACTTGGATCGACAAAACATCCAAGACAATTGGACGTTCCCCATTTTGTTCGTACACGGTGGCGACAGCCGTGTTTTTAACCCGCACTCAGCGCGACGCTCCGCAAAACGCTTGAGCGATACGCTACGCGATAAATACGGTAGCAATGCGCCCGCAGTAGGCTGCAATATTTATCCGGGCTACGGGCACATGGACGTTATTTTTGGTAAAGACGCCCATGCGAAATGTTTTAGCGACTACGTTAGCTTTATCCGCGCGCAGGAAGTCAGCGAAGACCCTGCTTCCGCACCCGACTGGCGAGCCAGGAGCAGGCAGCAGTTAGTTACCGGCCCCATTTTACGTGCCGCCTGGGTAGAGCAAGGTCGAATCAGGCTTAGGTTTTGGGGAGAACTCAAAAGAAGTCAGGCGTTCGTTGACAAAGCTATCGCCGTACACGGTGCAGAGGTTCTCGAAGAGCAGGAGGTCTCTCTAACGGCAGACAAACAGGATTCACTACCACGCTTCAGGCTGATTGACGTCCAGTTATCGGACAGCCCTGGGCCGTTCGAACTCACCATTGGCGCAACACCAACAGCCGTAGGAGTAGAACCTGGTCAGGCGCTGCATTATCACGATAACAGCTGGCTGCTACAGCTGCGCGAATTCTCTGAAAATACGGCAGACACAATGTCGTTTCTCGTCGGCTCTTGTCGTTATCCTGGCTCGATGGTCGACAATGCATTGTCAGACAAAGTTTACTCTGCATTATTGGAGCGCAGTAAAAATGCAGGGGGCGCGCAACTCTTGTTTTTAACGGGGGATCAAATCTACGCGGATGCGACAGATCAAATTCTCGAAATTAAATCTCCAAAGACCCGCTACACTGATCGATACCGTATCGCCTTTAGCGAACAAACGTCACCCAACTTCGCTACATTGGTGAAAAGCATTCCCACCCACTTTTCACTGGATGACCACGAACTGACAGATAACTGGTCAGGCTATTTGAAGGCGCCAACCGCTGCGCCTGAGAACACCGCCGAATACGCTCTCGATAGCGCAACGCGATTCATGGGGGCTGGCCGAGAACAAATGCCTCTCAATAAGAAGACGACAACCCATTCTGGGTCTAGTTCTAGTGCTGCTCGCCGACCCTTCTACTACGCACTCGACCACACACGCGAATGCCTGTTTCCAACCTTTGTTGCCGATACACGCGCGCAACGCAAACCGCGCGACACCAATCACCCGTGCGATCACGCACTAATAGAAACAGACCAGTGGTCTGCGCTCGAAACGTGGCTGCTCGATGCGCATTCCGAGTCACACACTGCACCCAAATTCATTGTTTCTGGCAGTATCATTTCACCATTAAGCAAATACTATTGCGATAACCCTTCCACATGGCGACAGCAGGACGGCTGGGCAGGTTACCCCAAAACGCTAGAGTTGCTGTTAACGCTAATCGCCAAAAACGAGATTCGCAACGTGGTGTTCGTCGGTGGTGACGCCCATCTGTCAGCGGTGTCTCAACTGGATATCGGGTTGGTTGATGGAGAGTCAGGCGAACGTAGAAAGGCGCGCGTTTGGCAAATTGTGAGCTCTGGTCTTTACGCGCCATTACCTTTTGCAAATTCGCGCAGAGAAAATTTCATCTGGGATAAACAGCATCGCATTGAGACCCACACGAACAACAATTTGAGCATCGTGTGCGAAAACACATTTCTCTCAGATGCTTATTCTCAGTTTGTGAAAGTAGACGCTACTCAAGCGCGAATGACCATCGGCAGCTTCGATGCTGATAACCAACATTTAGCAGAACACAGTGTGACGTTTTAGTCCTGATCTTGCCCCGGGTGACTTGGCAGCCCCAGCCTGGGGCCTATATCTCTCACCTAAACCTTTGAACTAAACCTCAGTTTAATTGCGGAAAGGTTAGCCATTAATAATAATGAAACTCGAAAGTGTTTGGCTATGCTGCTTCTTACTTCAGCACAGCGCCACAGAGCATGGAAGTAGACTCACAAGGATGTGAACTTACACTCCTACTAACACCCTAACTAACACCCTAAATAACTCTCCTAATAGCAGCTCTGCTAGAACTTCTGCTAGAACTTCTGCTAAGACCAGGCTGCGTAGGACGCCCCAGCCCGCGGACGTGCCACCGGCGAGTCTAACTCCCACGATCGCAAGCTATACAGCAGGTAGTTGAGAGGCTTACCAATCTCCGTAATACAAACGCCGTTAGGGTCATCGACTGTGAGTGATGCCGGACCGAAATCGGTCAAGCGTGGCGTGTGCTTTTCCCAATCATCTCTATGGCCGTCTTCGCGCGCCTCCAACAAGGTGTTCCACCACGCCGCGAAATCGTGCGCCAACTCAAGCTGGAAAGGAAACTCTCGATAAGACGCTGGCAAATGCGCGTGCTGTACAGCGAGCGTTGTTTCCATCGCAGTATCTTCAGGCAGCTGCAGAATATCGACCAAGAAGCGCTTAACTTCATCAAGGTAATGCGCCCATGTACCCGGGGGTGCCATGTAACTTTCAAGTGTGCTGAGAATATCCGAAATCACGGGCCATTTTTGCGGATTGCGACTCACCTCACTCATTACCGCAACGTAAAAACCGACTTCTCCCATGCCTGTCTCACGCCGTACGAAACGAGCCACATACCGCATCAAGCCATAGCTATCTAACAGGTAATAAGCCATCTTGAGCTCATTCATATGCTCCCATTCTTCGCGCGTATAAGAGGCCGTTTCAGTGAGCACCTCACCAGGTAACGCGACGATACCGTGTTCCTCTCGATACTCAGGAGCATTCATAGGGCTATTTGGCAAAAGCGTTGTTGTATTGAGCATCACACGGACATCGCGGTTAGTGCATTCCTGTAAATCATTTCGAAATGCAGCCACTGTGGCTCCAGGGAGCCCAATCATAATTTCAACCGCCAGCGGTAACTTAGCCCGGCGAAACTCGGATGCCAGCTCGTTGTATTTTGAAAGCTTGATATTGGAACGATCGATTACCTGCAGGGTGGTTTCATCCATTGACTGCAGAGAAACTTTACCCTCGGTCAAAATTTCGACATCGGCCATAATGCGGATTATGTCGCGGAGGTATTTCACCTGGTTTTTGGCGTAGTTAATTCCCACTGAGCGTGGGTAACCATGCTCACGTTTCAGTGCTGCGATTTTTTCTGTCACCGCAACATCACGCTCAAGCATGCCAAAGTTCGCATCTGCAATAGACGCATCTTCAATCTGATGTCTAGCCGACCACTCCAACTCGGCAAATACCCGGTCTAAATCAAAACGCCTCACTTTGGACAAGGTCGCCGAGCCCCAATCGCAAAAAGTACAGCCATAGGGGCAGCCGCGATTTGTTTCGATAACAGCGCCAGCGCGCACCGAGCCAAACTCATCAAACAACCCAGTGAGATAGGGCGAAGGAATACTATCGATATCCGCAATACGAGCTCTGTCACCGGTGCGAACTACTCCCGTATCGGTGCGGAAGGACAATCCATCAACGTCATGCAGAGCAATGAGAGCACTTGAGGCTTCAACGTCCACCTTGTCCAATATTTCACTGAAGGTCAGTTCGCCTTCACCGCGAACACAAATATCAACGTGTGGATTATCAATAAAAAACTGTTCGCAATCCTTTTCATAAGAAGGAGTACTAGGGCCGCCATGAATCGTGATGTTGGCTGGATTAACCGCTTTTACAGCGGCAGAAAGCGCCAGGTTAGCGTCAACTGTCCAAATGTAATTTGAAAATATAAAAATGCCCGGCGTTGCACCACGAGCGACAATACGCTCCTCGTCTATCAAAAACATCGGCACAAAATCGTATCGATCTTTTAGTCGCCCGCCTTCATAATCCATCGCATAGGCCATGAGAAGGCCCAATGAAGCCGGTGTTGTACCAGCCTGAGTATTGACAGGAACCACCTGCACAAGCGACTTGCCAGACTTTCGTACATCTTCATCGTGAGCAGCAATACGCTCGTCAATCAAAGACTGTATTTCGGCAACATCAACGGGCGCGGCCATACGAGAGATCGCATCTGGGTTTTGTACACGTGGTGCACTGAACAATTCTGCTCCAGCGACGCGCTCTACCAAGTCATCAAACTCTGCCCGGGTTAAACCTGCCGCACCAGCCGATTCAATATACTGCTCGCGGGCATCAGCAACAGACACAGGCTGATTAAACATCGTCACTGCCATAAGCTCAGCGAGATTTAGGCGCAGCAGTAACGTGCCTTCATGATCAAACCAAAGGTAATGGCCATCTTGTGTCATTAAGTTTGTTGGCGTTGAAACAACGAGAGGCCCGTCGCCTGGCGAACCTCTTCTACCCTGCTCTTCTTCATGAAACCGTTTTTCTGGCGCGTTGCGCAGCACATAGCCCGCGGCATTTAGCACGTTGAGAAACTCACGTATTGCTGGTCGCCGTGCATCGTGCTTTTCAGCTATATCAAAAATAAGCTGCTCATAGGTGCCACGATAACCCCGATTCAGTTCGTCCACCAACGCAAGCCTGCCCAGCGCGGCGCGCTTTAAGCGGCCATTCAACTGCGAGAACATCACCGTCTGGCGTTTTTCTATTAACGAAATCAAAAAGCCTGGTGCCAAAAACAAAGCTTGGCTGGCTGCTTCAGGTGCATTCATTTAATCAACCCAATTCTAACGTTCTGCTGATTGCTAAAACACTTCACACCACTCATGCACTCACCTGCTCATGTTCAAGGGCACCAAGACGCGGACGTGCAACCGGCGATTCCAACTCCCAGGTATGCAAGTGCATATCCAGCACAACTTTCGGCTTGCCGATATCTTGGCGGCACACTTCACTTGGATCTTCTATCACTAATGTAGACGGGCCAAATTCGGATAACTGCGGAATATGTTTTTCCCAATTGTCTCGGTGCCCATCTTCACGCGCGGCAAACAAGGTGTCTTGCCATGCAGCGTAATCATGCTCCAGCTTCAACACGGTAGGAAACTTTCTGTCTGGGGACGGTAAGTGTGCGTGCTGCACCAACAACGCCGTGCGCATCGCCGAATCATCTTCCATATCCAACTCAGAGACTAAGAACCTCCCTACTTCCTCAACAAACAGTGCCCAGGAACCCGGTGGAGCCATATACCCTTCCAGCGTTCGCAGTGCCGACGAAATAATAGGCCAGGACTTTGGATTCTGGGCGACCACAGAGCGCACCCGATCATAAAATGCGACTTCACCCATTCCGGTTTCACGCCGCACAAACCGAGCTACATAGCGCAACACGCCGTACACATCGAACAGGTAGTAGGCCACGCGCAAATCATCCATCTCTTCCCAGTCTTCACGCGTATAGCTGGCGGCTTCCATTAGAATTTCACCGGCTTTGGCCACAATACCGTGCTCTTCTCGATAGCCTGGCGCATTCATAGGACTGTTGGGAAGAAGCGTTGTTTTATTGGCGCGCACCCTGATATCCATGTCAGCACATTTTTGCAAATCGTTGCTGAACGATACGCGCGTTGAGCCTGGCAAGCCCATCATGATGTCGGCAGCCAACGGCAGTTTCGCGCGACGGAACTCATCAGAAATTTCATGATACTTATCGATCTTGATATTAGAACGATCGATTACTTTTAGCGTGGTTTCATCCATCGACTGCAGAGAAACAAGGCCTTCGGTAAGAATGTCTACGTCAGCAAAAATTTCAATAATTTTGCGCAGGTATCGCACTTGGTTCTTAGCATAATTAATGGGTACTGATCGAGGGAAACCATAGGTTCTACGCAGCTCGGCTATTTTGAGCGCGATATCGACATCGCGCTCCAGCATGCCAAAATTCGCATCTGCGATAGAAGCATCTTCAATTTGATGTTTCGCGGACCATTCCAGCTCGGCATAAACGCGATCCATATCAAATCGCCGCACTTTAGACAGTGTTGCAGAACCCCAATCGCAAAACGTGCAACCGTAGGGACAACCTCGATTACTTTCTATAACAGCCCCTGCGCGCACTGAACCGAACTCATCGAACAGCCCCATCAGGTAGGGCGATGGAATGGTGTTCAAATCTGCAATGCGATCTCGATCAGGTGTGCGTGCGTAGCCGGTGCCACTGCGAAAAGTGATGCCGTTACATTCGAGCAACATATCTCGCTCAGAAGTGTGCACATCGACCTTGTCCAGAATGTCAGCGAAGGTCCACTCCCCTTCTCCACGCACCGCAATATCTACGTGTGGGTTGTCATCGAAAAACTGCGCGCAGTCTTTTTCATAGGAAGGCGTGCTTGGCCCACCATGAATCGTTATGCTTTTAGGATTGACCGCTTTTACGGCCGCAGACAGTTTTAGGTTTTGCTCAACTGTCCATAAGTAATTTGAGAAAATAAAAATGCTCGGGGTTTCTGCACGCGCCAGCAGCCTGGCTTCGTCGCTTAGAAACATCGGCACGAAATCATAACGCTCCTGAAGCTTGGCGTTTTCATACTCCATGGCATAGGCCATAACCAAACCTAACGATGCCGGCGCCATTCCCTTGTCGATATTCACTGGCACGACAGGTACTAACGTTTTCCCGGAATCCGCAATTTTTTCATCGTGAGCAGCAACGCGCGCATCAACAAGCGCCAACACTTCTTCAAGGTTAACGTTGCCGAACATGGTTTTTTCCATCGCCTTGTCAAGCTGAGGAGGCTCTGTAAACACACCAGCGCCAGCAAGCTGCGCTACCAAAAGATCCAAATGCTCATGGTCGAGCGCACCTGAAAACTGCTGCTCGTGATAAAGCTGCTTCCCAGCCTCTATCGTTGTTGGTTCAGTGAAACAACTGACCGCTCGCACCTCGGCCATAGAGAGTGCTAACAGCAGAACACCGTCGTGATCGAACCACAAAAACTTGCCGCCCTGAGAGAGTAAATTTACGGGCATTGCAATGGACACAAGCTCCTCGCCTACCTCACCGAGCTTACCCATTGGCTCGGAGTCAAATAAATTGGGCGGTTCTCCAGTAACCAAAAAGCCCTCGAGCTCAAGCGTTTTCAGCCAGTGCCGAACAGCCATCTGCTGCACGTCAAATTTGACGACCATCTCTTCAATCAACGCTTGTCTGCCGCCTGAATAACCCTTGTTGAGTGCCTCAATCAAGGCAAGCCGCACAGGTGTTCCTCGGCGCAACATGCCCTGGAGCTGAGCAAAGTGCAGGGCTTTACGGCGCTCGGTCAAGGTTACGTAAAAACCCGGTGAGAGGTACAACACTTCATCGGCCATGCGATTCGATACTCGAGATTCAAGCGCTCACGCGCTGGGGCTTAAAATGGAAATCTGGCAACGGCGTAATCCAACGAAAACAGCCCGTTTACAGTGCACTAGTGGCCACTGAGTATACTATAAACATAACGCAGACTAGCTCACCATGTGCGAAGCTGCTGACAGACCCAACAAACGCAGGACTTGGCCTCTAAGCTGCGGGAAATTCACGGGTTTTGTACTTCGCCTCTGATTTTTAGGGCGTCGTGAAGCGCTGTGGCCGCCGTCACGTGAAACCGAAAATACCTTGCAGAGAACCCGTCATTCTTTGCCTCAGTTTACTGCGAGTTCCCGAGAAAAAGTGGGAAAATTACCCCTTCGTAGCTAACCAATTGAGCCGCATGGTTAAAAGGCTTAAACTCGCCGACAAGTGGCCGCAGCGCCATATTCAGCAAACGAATATCTTTTCTAAACACCATGCCAG
>JBGCFE010000164.1:0-4648 GCA_045106775.1 Halioglobus sp. | reverse complement strand
CGCCCCTTTCTGGTGGCTAAAATGTTTGTTCTGGAACAGTCAGGATACCAATTGGTTGGTTAAGCAATATCACCGCCTGCTGGTCTGGGATTTGTTAGAGAATCCGCCCTTTACGCGGATACTGGAGAAAAGCATGAACCCAATTATGGGTAAGAGCGTTGTGATGTACTTCCGTAAGGAGGCAGCATCATGAGCGGTCTCTATTTGAGTCGGGGCTTGTTCCCCGGCGAATTTTTGCGCCCTACGGTGCAGTTTATTCTGGACTGTCAGCAGCCCAGTGGTGAGATTCCTTGGTTCGAAGGCGGGTATACAGACCCTTGGGATCACGTTGAGTCGGCTATGGGTCTGGCCATTGGCGGTGAAGTTGATGCTGCGGCTAAAGCCTATGTATGGCTGCAAGAGCGGCAGCTAGAGGATGGCAGTTGGTGGGCGTCGTATCGCGGCGATGTCATCGACAACGCGCAGCGTCGCGAAAGTAACTTTGTGGCCTATATCGCGACAGGCATCTGGCACCAGTATTTGATTACGCAGGACCGCGAGTTTCTGGCCAAAATGTGGCCAATGGTCGAAAAGGCCATCGGTTTTGTGCTGGCGCTGCAATCGGAGCACGGCGAAATTGATTGGGCAGTAGATGCCGACGGTAAGCCAAAGGGTGATGCGCTGGTGACGGGGTGTAGCTCCATCTACAAAAGCCTGGAATGCGCGCACAATATTGCGGTGACGCTGGGGCATGATCGCCCATGGCTGGCTCATCGTGAGAGCCTGGGCAATGCGCTGCGTAACAAGCCCGAGCGATTTGATCGCACTTGGGAAAGTAAATCACGCTATTCAATGGATTGGTTCTACCCCGTGCTTGCCGGTGTTTATACCGGCGCTGATGCGCGAGCACGCCTTGCCTCTCGTTGGGATGAGTTTGTGGAAGATTCGCTCGGCTGTCGCTGCGAGAAGCAGGAGCCTTGGGTAACCATTGCCGAATCCTGTGAGTTGGTGATGGCGCTGTTGGCTGCCGGGGATCACGCCCGAGCCGTTGAGGTATATAGCTGGCTGCATCAATGGCGAACCAAGGACGGCTCTTACTGGACGGGTTACCAGATGGTAGAAGATTTGTTGTGGCCGGATGAACGGCCGACCTGGACGGCAGGGGCAATATTACTGGCGGCGGACGCGCTTACTGAGCACACGCCGGCGGCTAAGCTATTCTGCAGTGTGGAGTTGTTGGAAGCCCAATCTAGCCAGACACCTGCAATGAGACAGTTGGTCGATTAGCCAACTAGCTACAATCGCCTGAGTAGGCCGAGGCTGTTCACCTGCCCAAGATCCTCAAATAGCCCCGATGCTTTCGCCATTCGGTAGATTGCAAACGGGGCCTGCCCGCCTGCTTTGGCATCTTCAAATAAATCGTGTATCGCCAGAATGCCACCGCGTTGCAGATGTGCGCTCCAGCATCGGTAGTCGGTGAGCGCGGCTTCGAGGCTGTGGCCGCCATCAATGAAGACCATCGCCAGCGGTGTCTGCCAGTGCCTGGCGGCGGCTTCTGAGCCGGCTACAATCGGGACTACAGTTTCATTGAGCCCGGCGGCCGCTATGTTGCGGCGGAACTCTTTGAAGGTGTCCATGAGCCCCTCACCACTATCGTAGAGATCGGGGTCGTGGAAAAATTCCCCCTCTTGATGTTCCTCAGAACCGCGGTGGTGATCCAGTGCAAAAACGGTTCCGCAATTGGGTTTGCAAGCCAGCCCGAGATAGATCGTCGACTTGCCGCAGTAGCTGCCAATCTCCAGCACCGGGCCGGCCTTGCTTGCCAGGCTGGCTTGTTCGAACAAAGCCTGCGCTTCGTCTTCCGCAAGGAAACCTTTGATCTGGTGAATGTGTGCGGGCAGGTCGGGAATCATGTTGAGGCCATGCTTGGCTGAGTAATAAGGCAGGGCACGGTAGCCGGTTTGGAAGATGCTCGCAACCTGCTGGCCGCCGTCACTTTCGGGCGCTATGCTGCGCGCTGTCTGCCGCGCACCTGGAGATTGCATGCGCCTAGTCTACAGCTTTGTGCTGTACCTTTTACTGCCTCTGATTGTACTGCGCCTGCTCTGGCGCTCTCGGCGAGTGCCGGGCTATAGGGCGCGCATCCAGGAGCGGTTTGGGTATGTCTCGCCGACGGTTGACGCTGCTCCTGTGGTTTGGGTACATGCAGTATCGGTGGGTGAGGTAATGGCGGCACGGCCGGTAATTGACCACCTCTTGGAAACGTATCCGCTCCATCATGTTTTAGTGACGGTATCCACGCCCACAGGCCGTGAGTTAGTGGGCGCCAACTACGGTGACAGAGTGCGTTTTTCCTATGCACCGTGGGATTTGCCTGTCGTTAGTAGGCGCTTCCTTTCGCGTGTGAAACCGAGCCTGTTAGTGCTGATGGAAACAGAGCTTTGGCCGAACTGGATTCACTATTGCGGGAAGGCCGGTTGCTCCGTATTGCTCGCCAATGCGCGGCTGTCTGCCCGCTCTGCCAGCCGGTATCGAAACGCTGGGTCACTCGCGCGGGGTATGTTTTCAGCGCTGGACGCGGCGGCTTGCCAGAGTGCTGATAGTGCCTCTCGGTTGCTGGCGGCAGGTGTGAGTAAGCAAGCACTTACAATCACTGGAAATCTCAAATTCGAATCAGCGGTTTCTGGTTTAGTACGTCAGCAAGCAGCGGCGTTGAAACGTGAAATAGCTGTTGCGAACACAGGTTCAAGTAGTATCTCGGAGCCCTTTATCGTCATTGCCTGCAGCACCCATCCGGCAGAGGAAGAGCAGGTGCTAAGGGGCTTTGCTCGGCTACGGTTGTCTGTTGCGCACAGCGTACTGATTCTGGTGCCGCGTCACCCCGAGCGCGCTCAGCGCGTTGCCGTTTTGTGTGCCGATTATGGTTTTGAGGTGGCGCTGCGCTCGCGCGCTGAACTACCCGGCCCAGACGGTGGAGTTTTACTGTGCGACATAATGGGTGAATTACCGATGCTTTGCGGCGCCGCAATGGCGGCGTTTATAGGCGGAAGCCTGGTACCGCTTGGCGGGCAGAATCCGCTGGATGCCGCCAATTGGCAGCTGCCGATTTTGATAGGTGAGCATGTGTTCAACTTCGAGAAAATGGTGGGTGATCTGGAGCATGCGGGCGCGCTTGCAATCGTTACCGATGGCGAGGATTTGGGCCGCTGGTGGCAAAAACTGGCCAGTGATGAAGCGCTTCGTCGGAGGATGGGTACCGCGGGGATGGAGGTAGTACTGAGCAACCGGGGCGCCATGGAAAAGCTGGCGCCGGTGCTCGAAGATTTACTACAGGGTGGCTGAGCGCGCTATTGGTGAGGCGTGCTTAGTACATTGGCTGGCGTGATCAATTGCCGCTGGCAGTTGCCGCAGCCGGTACCGCCAGAAAAGAATCCAGCTTCATAATGTCTTCTGGGCTCAGCAGCCCAGCCTGTTCCTGCAGCTTCATCATATTGATAATGTAGTCGTAGCGGCTGTTGGCGAAATCGCGCTGTGCACTGAATAGTGAGTTCTGTGCATTCAGTACATCTACCACGTTGCGAGTACCCACTTCGTAGCCCGCTTGCGTAGCATCCAAAGAGCTCTGTGAAGAGATGATGCTTTGCTGCCGCGCTTTGATCCGTGAGACATCGCTGACCACCGTCATGTGCAGTGAGCGGGTGTTGGTAATGGTATTGCGCTGAAGGAGGATGCGGTTCTCGCGAGCAGCGTTGAATTCTTGTGCGGCTCTGCGGCGGTTGGCTGATATAGCGCCGCCACTGAACAAGGGCAGGGAGAGGTTGATTTGCCAGCTCTGTTCTTCGCGAGTGTTATCAGGCGGAGGTGTAAATGCGCTTTCAGGGTTCTGCGTAATAGAGCCGTCAGATTCAAAGTCTGAGTACTCGATGCCACCTGAGATCTTGGGCGCGTGCTCCATCCTTTTGGCTTTTGCGCTCTGTCGTGCGGCCTCTTCCCGGTAGCGGCTAGCCTTCAGTGCGAGATTGTTCTCCAGCGCAAAATCGACCCATGCGGCGCGATCAACCGGATCAGGGGGTAGAATGTCGAAATCACTTTGGAGAACCGCCAGGTTGCTGTGGTTTTGCCCTGTGAGCACCGAAAGGTTTTCCAAGGCTACCGAGACGTTGTTCTCATCAACTATGCGCTCCACCTGTGCGAGATCTCGAGCGGCCTGTGCCTCATAGACATCAGTAATAGCGATTAAGCCTACTTCGAAGCGCTGCTGCGTTTGCTCTAGCTGCCTTTCGAAAGCGCGTTCCTGCGCTTGTGACGCAGACAAGTTATCTTGCGAGCGAAGCACTGCCAGATAGGACTCGACGACACGAACAATCAAGTTTTGCTGGTTTGATGCAAAGGTGGATTCTGCCTCCTTAGTGACTTCTTTGCCGGATTTAAAACTGAACCAGGCTGGCAAGTCGAACAACGCCTGGCTGAGTGAAATATTGTAGCCGTCTGTGTCCACGTCGCGATTGGTAAACTGTGGAACGATCACGGTATCTGGAATGCCTGTTACCGGGTCGGTGACGACGTCTGGCGTGAATGCATCTGAATCAGTATCGCTATTTGAATAGGAGTAAGACCCAGTAATCTGCGGCAGTAGCGCAGCCCTGCTCAGTGCTTCAGTTTCTCTCGT
>JBGCFE010000163.1:0-6862 GCA_045106775.1 Halioglobus sp. | reverse complement strand
GTTATTTTTTTCAGGTTAACCCCTTAAAAACGAGCGCGGCATGCCAGATAGATTATTAAGCGGTGATGTTGGGCGCCTGGTTGTGCCAGCTGTTCTTAGCGGCATCTCAAACACCCGCGGAGACGAATTCTTTCAGGCCCTGAGCCAACGGCTCAGCCTTGCCGTTGGGGCCGATTTTTTGTTGATTGGCAGCCTCCAAGATGCCAACACCCGTGCACGCACGATTACTGTGTGCGAAAACCACCGCATCATCGATAACTTTGTGTATGAGCTTGAGGGCACTCCTTGCGAAAGAGTGGCTAGTGAAGCTTCTAAGCTTCATAGCTCAGGCGTTCAAGATGAGTTCCCTCAAGACCAGATGCTCGTGGATATGGGTGCGCAAGGTTACTACGGCACACCGCTTTTTCGCAGTGATGGGCGGGTAATGGGTCTGCTGGTTGGCATGTTCAAAAACGCCGTGACAGACCCTGAGCGCGTTGAAAGTATCTTTAATCTGTTTGCCGGCCGCATCGCCGCCGAGATGGAAAACACCGAAAAAACAGACGCACTGATAACACTCAATCGTGCACTGGAACAACGCGTTATTGAGCGCACCAAAGCGCTGGAAGCCGCTAAGATGCGCGCCGAAGAAGCCAATATGGCCAAGACAGTTTTTCTGGCGGTGATGTCGCACGAAATACGAACGCCCCTCAATGGCGTGCTCGGCATGGCTGAACTCCTTGAAGGCACAGGCTTAGAGGAGCAGCAGAGTGAGTATCTAGGCGCGTTAAGGCAATCGGGCAGCGCTCTAATGTCAATCGTCAACGACATTCTCGATTACACCAGAATTTTTAGTGGCGAGTTAGAGCTAGACCCTGTGGTGTTTGATATGGAGGAATGGCTGCAATCGGTGGTTACGCCATTTTATGCCACTGTACCCGCGCACCTAAAGCTCAACTTGACTATAGAGCCAGAAGTTGCGGGCCTCTACAACGCTGACAAAAACCGTCTACAGCAGGTCATTACCAACTTGCTGGGTAATGCCACTAAGTTCACCCACGAAGGCAGCATCCATTTGCGTGCTAGCAAGATAAGAGACGAGCAGGGCCAACGGCTTGTGCGTTTTGCGGTGACTGATACTGGCATTGGGGTTTCTAACGCAAATCAAACCAGAATATTTGACCCTTTTTTGCAAGCAGACACTTCTAGCACCAGAGAATACGGTGGCACAGGGCTGGGCCTTTCTATCTGCAAAAAAATTGTTACCACCATGGGCGGTGAAATTAGGGTGGATAGCGTAACGGGCGAAGGCAGCTGCTTTCACTTTGTGGTGCCGCTAAATCTCGAGTTGCACGCAGAGAACGCGCTTGCACCCAATCGAGAAGAGCAACAATACCCGGGCCTTAAGGTGTTATTGGTGGAAGACAATCCCGTGAATCAATTTCTCACCGTTGCCCAGTTAGAGCAACTAGGAATGGAAGCCGAGGTGGTAGGCGACGGCCTCGAAGCAATCGATTTACTCTGCGAACAGAAAAAGCAATTTGATCTAGTGCTGATGGATTGCGAAATGCCGGGGATGGACGGCTTCGAGGCCACTAAAAATATCCGCGCCTGGGAAAGCCAGCAAGGCTATAGGCCGATGCCCATTTATGCGCTAACGGCTCACGTTTTAGCTGAAAACAACGATGCCTGCGCAGCAGTGGGCATGAATGGCAGGCTGACCAAACCCATCAAAATCCCCGATTACTACCCTGTCTTGAACATGGTTGCCAACCGCACTGTGGTGAGCCAATAGCGAGTATTGGCCCAGCAGATTAAGCGCGTGGCGGTATACCGTGCACAAGCGTGATGAACTGCAGTGTGGTACCTGCGCGGCGAAACTCAGATAGCGCTTGATAATCTGGGTCGTTGTACCAAGCCAGTGCATCGCGCTCTGACGGAAAACCAAAAATTACAACACGCCCTTCACGCGGCCCCGCGCCTTCCAGGTGCGTAGGGCTATCGTCATAGGTATAAAACGTGCCGTTATGGCGCTTGAGAATGGGGAAGAACCCTTTTTCGTATTTGCGATACTCGTCTTTATCATGCACCACAAAGTTGGCAAGCATGTAACAAGGGGTATCGGCGTTATCTGCATCAGACATCGGTAGTTTCCTTTTCGTTTATTGACAAAATATTAGCTTTCAACAACTAGGTTTCAACAACTAGCTACAAACCAGCCGCCCATTCTGCCACGGCTTGGCCAATTTCGTTGGGCGAATCTTCTTGAATAAAGTGTGTACCTTTTACTGTCACTTCCTGTTGGTTCGGCCAGCTACGGCAAAACTCTCGCTGCTCGCCCACTAAAATCGAACCTGGGTCGGCATTTACAAAGAGCTTGGGAATGTTAGTGGCCGCCATGAAATCCGCATACGCCTGCACCAAGCTAACCATGTGCGCAGGTTCGCCAGAAATCGGAATCTGACGCGGCCAGTTTAATGTGGGCTGGCGATCATCCGGCGTGCTAAACGCCGCGCGGTAACTCGCCATTTCTGTTTCGGTCAAACCGCGCATAACAGAGCCCGGCAACACCGCATCCACAAACATATTGCGCTCGAGCACCAAGTCTTCGCCTTTCTCGGAACGAAACCCCTGAAAAATGCCTCTGGCGTTTTCAGGCCACTGTTCCCAGGTGACCGGTTGCACAATGCCTTCCATGTACGCGATGCCGCGCACCGCGTCGGCATGATGACGCGCCCAGTGAAAACCCAGTGCGCTACCCCAGTCGTGTATCACCAACAGCACATTGGCATTTACACCCAAAGACTCAAGTAAACCGCTCAGTAATTCATAGGTTTTCTCGAAAGTGTAACGCTCAGGGCCCTGCTCTACAGGCAACTTGTCGGAGTCACCATGCCCGATGAGATCAGGCACTATCACCCTGCCGCTGTCGGTTAAGTGCGGAATAACGTTTCGCCAGAGAAAAGACGAAGTGGGGTTGCCGTGCAGCAAAACAATAGGGTCACCGGCACCTTCTTCTATGTACGCAAGGCGATACCCGCCCACTTCGGCAAACTTTTTCTCGTAGTTAAGTGTTTCGGCAATCATTATTTTCTCCCGCTGTTACCGTCGTAAGGCCTGCCATTAAAAGGCTAGTATTAATCGTTTCCAGCAAAGCCGCGCGCGATACCCCTTTACGGCTAGACACACGCAAACCTTGATTCACATTCATTACATACTGGGCCAGCACTGCTGGCGAATGTGCGGCGCTTAAACGTCCCTGTTCTTGTGCATGAGTAAAAAGGGTTTCAAAGCGCCGCTCAATTTTCTGTAACTGCCGCGCGGCAAGCTGGCTTAAGTCAGCATCCACATCAGCCGACTCCAGAATAGTGTTCACCATCATGCAGCCGTGCTGACTACGTTTCTTAGACACCCTCAACAGCGTTTGCTCAAAGAACGCAGCGGGCGCCGTTTCAGGTGCCTGCTCAATCTCAACGCTGTGCAACATCTGCAACGTACGCTCAGCAAACAGCACAAGGCTCTCTTCAAACACGCTGCGCTTGTCGGTAAAGCTCGCGTAAAAGCTGCTGCGCGCGATACCCATTGCCTCTAACAACTGCGGCAGAGGTGTCGCATGATAGCCGCGCGCCCAAAACAGCTTCATCGCCCCTTCGAGCGCGCGTGTTCTATCAAACTCTGCTGTTCTTGGCATTAAGATCACTGATCGAAACTAGGTACCGGCCAATACTGTACCATTTGGTACAGTATTGCAATGGCGCAGCCGGTCGTCCACGCAGCCAGTCATCTACACAACCGCTCAACCGCACGCCGCACGCCGCACGCCGCACGGCTTGAGCTTAGCGCTGTAAATCCATTACTCTATCGAACGACGCTAATACTCTTTCCACGGATGCTGCCCATGCTCTGGCCCGTTAGAAACAACCGAACCCTCCTTGCCTGCATAGCCATAGTGCTACCAGCGATGCTCAGCTCTGGCTGCATAACCGATTCCAACACCAATTCCAACAACAACGCGCCGCCGGTTAACAACCCAGCTGAGCCGCCAGTAGACCCGCAAGAAACAAACCCGCTCGCTGCCTTTCAAGATCCGGGCACCGCAGCATGGGAGCCGGTAGCGGCAGAGGCGGTGCTTGAAGAATGTGGGTTAGACCCCAACGTGCTGGCCACCATCGACGCATCGGCGCCCTACTCCTATGCCATCGCACGCTACGGCAAGCTCTGTCACGAGTTCTACCGCGATGACGCGCCAGGCATGAGCGAGTTGGCGAATAACTTTTCTGCTACCAAAACGCTTTCTGCGGCGCTGTTCGGCAGGGCGATTTACTTGAGCAAAGATTTGCCCAACCCACTAAGCGATACTGACCGCATGGATGACTGGGTAGGCGACATTACCTTCAACCCCAATGCACAGGTTGCCCACGTGCTGGCTATGCTTGGCTACAACGATAGCCTTGCGTTTGGTGAGCGCACCTATTCCTACGATGCCAACGGTTCGCGCGAGATTAATCGGCTGAGTGATGTCATCGAAGCTGTCATGGCGCAAGACCCATCAATGTTCAGCGACTCCACCACGACTGAAGAATTCGCCCAGCGGGAGTTTTTCGACAAGCTGGGTATGACAATGAGTGAGTGGACAGCCGAGAGCTTTGCCTCTACCTGGCACTCCAACATACGCGACATGTTGCGCTTAGGTGTTTTTCTCGCGCATGATGGCGTTTGGAACCAAGAGCAGCTGGTAAGCCCACAATGGATATACAAGTTGAGCAGGCCAGCCTTCGAAGATGCCAACACCGCCTATGGCTACCTTACGTGGCTGGCGGCAGACAGAAACTACAACCTGCCGGGCCTTGATGTGAATTTTCAGTCGCCACTGGGCAGCTGCCAGCCTCCTGCAATCTGGCGTGAGCATCCACACGGATTGAGTGAATCACCCGACTGCAATTACGGCGAGGGGGCCAACTGCGTCCAAATGTACGATGTGGGTGTATTTGGTGGCGTAGGCTTTGGCGGGCAGATTGTAGCGGTGCACAAGGCACTGGATTTAGCGATTGTAACGCGCGATGCCGGCGGCACCGCCTTCCTCACGACGCCCTGGGACATGGTACGCCCAGCGCTAGTAGCAGCCGACCCACAATACCCGGGCGACGATGAAGCATTTTGTGCCGCTTACAGCGCCGCCGAATATGCGCCGGACTTAATTCCCACGCCGCAGTAACTAATCGCCACCCAAAATGAGAGCACCGGTGGGCACACCCACGCCGCTGCTCACCAACACGTGATCGACGTTTTTTGCGGGCTGGCTAGTCGACGAGCCGCGAACAAGCCGCACGCCCTCTGCAATGTTATTCATTCCGTGAATATACGCCTCTGACAACAAACCGCCGTGGGTGTTGTTGGGTAACCGCCCGTCGATTGCTAATGCGCCTTCGCGCACCATGTCTTTTGCCTCGCCCCGTTCGCAAAACCCGAAGCTTTCCAGCTGCATAATAATTTCGCAGGTAAACGCATCGTACAGGCAGGCCGCATCGATATCGTCTGGGCCAAGGCCAGACATGGCATACACTTTCTGTGCGGCCAGCTCCATCTCGGGCAATGACTCCAAATCATCGCGATAGAAACTGGTCATCTGTTCTTGCCCGCGTGTTGAGGCCTGCGAGATGCCGCGAATAACCGCCGGCTTTTGCTGTAAATCACGTGCGCGTTCTGCGCTGGTGATAATCAGGGCGCAACCACCGTCTGTCTCCTGACAAAAATCATACAGACACAGTGGATGTGCAATAGGTGGTGACTCTAAATACTGCTCCATGGTGAGTGGTTTGCCGTAACCATAGGCGCGCGGATTGTTTTGCGCATAGTTTCTCTGCGAGATGGCGACGCGACCTAAATCTTCGCGGGTCACGCCGTATTTGTGCATGTACTTGTGCGCAATCATCGCTACCCACGAGCCCGGATTGAGCATGCCGTAAGCCATGTACCAAGACCAATGAATAAGATCTGAGCTGATGATATTGCCCGATACGCCCTGCCCCATACGCTGGCCTGATCGCCCATTCATAGCGCGATAACACACCACGGTGTTTGCCTGGCCGGTCGCTACCGCCATCGCTGCCTGCGCAACCACACCCACAGCAGCACCGCCGCCATAGTTAATTTTACTAAAGTGTGTGAGATCACCGGCGCCCACGGCGCGTGCCACTTCAACTTCATCGGAGGAATCCAGTGTGTAACTCACAAAGCCATCAATCTCGCGGGGGTTTAATCCTGCATCATCACAGGCAGCTAACACCGCTTGCGCCGCCAGTGACAACTCTGACACACCGGAGTTCTTACTGAACTCGGTAAGCCCAATACCTGCAATAGCGGTTTCGTTTTTCATTGAAATCGGCATTAGGACACCTCCGCCAAACGAAACACCGGCAACTTAAAACCGTCGGGATCTTCCTGCATCACCATCTCTACCGATAAGCCAAAGTCTGCATCCTCGGGCTCGCAACCCACCAGCTGTGAGGTAATGCGTGTGCCCTCCTCTAAATCTACCAGCACGATAATCAGCGGGTAGGTATACCCTGGAAACTTCGGGTGAGTAAGAATGGTGTAACTGCAGATGGTGCCCTTACCGCTAGACTCCACTGCATCCCAATCAAACGAGTGACAATCTGGGCACGCTGGCACCGGCGGATGCCGCAGCGTGTTGCAACTCTTGCAACGCTGTATACCAAGTTTGTCTTCTGCGGCCATCTCCCACCACCACGCATTGTCGTGGCCCATGGGCGGCTTAATTCTCGTTGCCTCTGCCATTGCTGTGTTCCTTACATTGTCTCTGTGTTACTGCGGAAAAGGGGCATTGCGCTGCCCACTTTAGAATCTACTGCATTTGAATACG